>NZ_JAVRBQ020000126.1:0-60274 GCF_034531215.2 Nostoc sp. ChiSLP03a | reverse complement strand
TAATCTAATTCAGTATCTGTATTTTTGAGTTAATTGAGGTGGCGGTTGCGCGACGTGCAACCGCCACTTCGTCCTGAACGAGCGCACGACTATTCAAGTGCAAAGTACCCACAGCTTGATAACCCGCAACTTGGGTTAATTAGAATCCCTTCTACCTATTCGCTAACCTTGTGATGTTATAATTATTATTTTTTTAAAATATTTCAAATTATTTTGGAATACGCTCTTACCAATGGTTAATAAAAAACTTCAACCACAGTCATAAGTAACATTAATGAAGTGAAAGAGAAAGTAATTAAAAAAAAGTTATGGAAATTTGGTTATCTCTCAGACTGCTGCTTACAGTTGCAGGCTACTGTTTAGAGAACTAAAGCATTATCTTGTACAATCAACGACAAATAGCTCCCCTAGATGGGGAGTTATTTGATATCAGTTAGCTAGCTAAGATGAAATTGGTACATTTTTAAATGCGGCTGTATCTGGCACAAAAATGTCCAAATTATTGATACCATCGGGAACTCTTAGCCAGATATAAGCATCTGCGGAGGCTTGTGGACGTACTGGGAACAAAGAAACGCTTCCTGTTGAGCGATTAAGAGCAACTCCTTTGTAGGTTACGCTAGTCTCAGGATTGCGGGCTGTTGTACTAGCTACCGAGATAATATCGCTACCAACAACTCCGTCTGTAGCAAGGCGACGAATCCGCATTTGCAGATTTACCACATCACGGTTTCCTGTTTCCGGGTCTTTAATTCGTTTTGCTGAAAGTAACTCAACTTCTGCCTTTTTGCCAAAAGCAGGCTGCACAAATTGGCCAGGACTAATTGCTGATGTTGTAGCACTAGCTGGGGATGGTGAGACAGTTGCTTGTGGAGAAGTTGTAGCTGTAGGACTTGGGACTTGAGTGGGAATGGTGTTACTGGCTGTACTAGTAGCATTTAGTGTTTGCCGTAACGTAAAAACTTCATAAGCTACATAGCCGCTACATCCCAAAGCCAAAGTAGAGAGTAATACAGCTACACCAGATAAAAATGTACTCACACCATTGCCTCGATTTCGTATTTCTGTATATGCAGGTTGACTTAGGTTTCGATTTTGTAGTCCCATAAATTACGTTTGTGCGATCGCCTATGTATGAAACATGTGAACATCTTCCTTATACTAATTAAGTAACTTTACTGAGCCAATTCTTCTCTCTCCGGAAAGAAATTGTTTGCAAAGTAAAAATATCTGTCTTTGGGATAAGGAAAATTGGTGGGACTTAAGACTTTAAATCAACCACTGGGTGTTTTATCAATATTTTTGACTAGCCAGATAGGATTTAGTTCTATTGCGAAAGCACAAACCCCAGTTGCACCAACAACTAGCACCAAATCAATTTGCTCTAGCCAACTGGGAACAGCTATAGATGCTGTAATCAATCGTCCCTTATTTAGTCGGGGACGCTGGGGAATTTTGATACAACCTCTGTCAACGGGGCCAACTCTTTACAGTCGAGATGCTCAAAAATATTTTACTCCTGCGTCTAACCTCAAATTGCTGACGACAGCAGCAGCGTTGCAGGAATTGGGCGCTAATTTTCGGATTCGCACCTCTATTTATCAGAATGGCAATGGTATTTTACGTGTTGTCGGTAGGGGAGATCCTAGTTTAAGTGATACTGAACTGCAAAAATTGGCACAGCAGTTAAAACAGAAAGGTATTACTCAAATTCAGCAGTTGAGTGCTGATGATAGTTATATTCAAGGTGATATTGTTAACCCCACCTGGCAATGGGAAGATGTGCAATCAAGTGATGGCGTACCAGTCAGCAGCTTTATTCTGAATCAAAATATTTTTAGCTTTAAACTTGTACCACAGGCTGTGGGTAAATCTTTGCAAGTGCTGTGGATCGATCCTGGCGAAGCAAAACAGTGGCGGATAATTAATCAGTCAATAACCGTCCCTCAAAATCAACCGAGCTATGTCAATGTCACCCGCGAATTATCAGGAACAGTATTACGAATTCAAGGACAACTGACAACGAATTCTGAAGAATCTTTAATAGATTTGCCTGTAGTCGATCCTAATTATTACTTCTTACGACGTTTCCGTACTGTCTTAGCAACAGAAAAAATTACTTTGGGACAGACATTAGTAGTAAATGGTGGTGTGAATCAACAGGAAATAGCATTTGTAGAGTCGCCACCTTTAGCTGAATTATTAGCAGAAACTAATTTAAATAGTAATAATCTTTATGCTGAAGCATTGCTGAGAGCATTAGCTGTGAAAAAAACCAGACTTAAAAATCAAACTAGTGCTGATGTCGGTTTAGAAGTTGTCAAAGCAAGTTTAACTAAATTGGGGGTCGATCCAGCTAATTACATTTTGGTCGATGGTTCAGGTTTATCACGTCGTGACTTAGTGACACCAGAAGCTTTTGTCCAAACTCTGCGGGGAATGGCAAAAACCCCAACTGCATATATATATCGCGCATCTTTACCCGTGGCTGGTAAAAGTGGAACTCTGAAAGGCCGCTTTCAAGATACACCTGCTGCGGGCATTGTGCAAGCAAAAACAGGTACGTTAACAGGTGTAGTTTCTCTATCTGGATATATGAATGCGCCGAAATATGAGCCGCTAGTTTTTAGTATTATCGTGAATCAGTCGGATCAATCTGCAACAGTTATACGACAGGCAATTGATGAAGTTGTTGTGTTGTTAACACAGTTGCAGCATTGTTAATATAATTCGTAATTCGTAATTCGTAATTCGTAATTCGTAATTCGTAATTCGTAATGACGCTCTCTACGAGACGCTAAAAGCGAACGCGGACTCGCTAACGTAATTACGTTTTGTGACGGGGATTTAGCTTAGGTGTTCAATTCGTTCTGAATGTAGAAGCAGAGGACTTAAACCCTCAAGCATTGTTAATATGATACTTTTCACTCCTAACTTGTTTCATGCCAGCCAAAATCTTACCATCGCCCTTAAAACCTGGAGACTTATTACGAGTAATTGCCCCTAGTGGTGCTTTGCGAGAATTTGAGGAATTTAAACAGAGTCTAGAAATTTGGCGATCGCGTGGCTACAAACTAGAAATCAGTCCCCAGGTAGATGACAAATGGGGTTATCTAGCTGGAACAGATGAAACTCGTCGTCAACAGCTAGCAGCAGCATGGCAAGATCCCGATTGTCGTGGTATTCTCTGTGCCAGAGGTGGTTTTGGCAGCACCCGCATCTTAGAAAATTGGAATTGGCCAAACTCAGGGCCTCCCAAGTGGCTTATAGGCTTTTCTGATATCACAGCTTTATTATGGAGTCTTTATACAGCAGGAATTTCCGGCGTTCACGGCCCTGTAATGACAACTTTGGCAGATGAGTCAGATTGGTCAGTTAAGCGATTATTTGATTGGGTAGAAGGTGGTTCTTTTACCCCTCTCAAAGGTTGCGGTTGGGGTGGTGGTGTAGTGAATGGTACTTTGTTACCAGGTAATCTGACGGTGGCTACTCACCTTTTAGGTACACCAATCTTGCCACATCTGGATGGTGTAATTCTGGCGTTGGAGGATGTTACCGAAGCACCTTATCGCATCGATAGGATGCTGACGCAGTGGCGTTTGAGTGGTGCTTTGTCTCAAGTCTGCGGTATTGCGTTGGGCGGTTTTACTCGTTGTGAAGCGCCACCAACTATATCTAGTTTTAGTGTAGAAGAAGTATTGCGCGATCGCCTGGGTGATTTAGGGATTCCCATTGTCTCCGATTTGCCTTTTGGCCATGATAGTCCCAATGCAGCCTTACCAGTGGGTCTAGAGGTAACTTTAGATGGAGATGCGGGAATATTAGCGATCGCGCATCCACATTAAGTTAAAATCAGATCCGCTTCTGGTTAAACAGTCATAATCCACTCACAGAATAATGTTCTAAATGCTTTGGTAAATTCCAATTGATTTTCGGATCTGGCTGATGTTTTACAGGTTCAACATCTCCTCGCCAAGCAGCACCCATAATTTGCATAGTTTGGTAAATGATTGTATTCCAACCTTTTTCCTTTAAGTAGTCTAAACCTTGTGCTACATCAGGGGAAGTTAAATCATGGAACAAAATTAAAGCATCGTCCTCTGCCAATGGTTCACAAACAATCGTATCATTGAGCGGAGCAGGTGCTTCACGATCGCCATCAATGAAAATCAATGACCACTTGTGTTGTAATTCTTTAGCTAACTCTTCTACCCTTTGTGGGCTATAACCAGCTACTAAATTAACTGAGTCAAGAACATTAGCAAGTCGTAGGGAATTACTTACACTTTCATAAACATCTTCTCTGGCTAAAAAAGGATCGATTACATCTAATTTCACTCCACCCAATGCCAGATGACAGGCAGACCAACCGCGCAAACAACCAATTTATAAAGCTTTTTTTCCGGCAAATCTGAGTGCCGTATTATCTAAAAGCCTCTAGTATGGTACTGCGGCAATTAGAGCGGAGCATCGATTCAGGAATCACAAACCTAACCCTCCAGACTCCTTACTTACCAGATAAGTAGAGCAACACTTGCCTCTTGCAACCGGGGAAGGATTGGAAAAGAGGATCTTCCAGGAACGCTAAATTGTTATTTTCAGGCAAGCTTAAAATAAATGCGATGCCATTATAAATAAAATACGAAAATAGCTTATAATATCTAATTCATCTTCCTGATTATAAAACTTTGAGTTATTAACTATATGCCAAAACAATATGTACCTAATGCCTTTTTAAAAGTTGAAGATTCACAGTTATATGCAATTTTTGCGTGGAGTCAGCGAACCGCAAAAATTATCCCATCAAAATCATGGTTGACAATCTTGGAAATATTTATTCATGAACATTCATTAGAGACAGCTTACCAAATATTTCAAAAAATTAAATTAGAACCTATAGCAGAGAAAGTTATTCAGGAGATCAAAAAATATGAGCAGCTTCTTAAAAACGCCCTAATTTTTTTAGCAGATGGTAGCCTGACAATCTTCGGTAAAGGCTTTCGGAGTTTTATCGAAAAGGAAATGCAATATGAACTTGGTTCATTAAGTAAAGAAACTTACCAAGTATTGCCACAATTATTTTCCCAATATCAATTAGAAAATGACCTAGAATCTATTAAAAATATAGAAGACTTTCGTAAATTAGTAGAACATTTAGAAAGTCTTGGTTTACTGTCCCCTGCTACAGGTTCGATAGATTGGGGTGATTTGAAAAAAACAGTTCCTATTTGTCAAGCATTTGGATTGACAAGAGGTACACCCGTCGATAGATACTACCTCAGCAAATTTCTAAAAGAAATTCAAACCCAAATTGGTGGCAATATCTTAGAAATAGGAGGAACACCAAAAGATAAAGATTTTTATCAAATTAACCCAGGCGGATTATATCAGATTCTCAACTTAGAAGCAGGCCCAGGAGTAGATATAGTTGGAGATGCTCATGATGTATCCGTTATTAAACCAGAATCTTTGGATTCAGCGATCATTTTTAACGTCTTAGAACATTGTTATGCCCCCTGGATAGTGGTGGAAAATATCCACACTTGGCTAAAACCTGGTGGAAAATGTTTTGCAATGGTACCAAGTGCGATTAGAGTTCATGCTACTCCCGTTGACTATTGGCGACCTTTACCTGATGCTTTCGCCTGGATGTTTAGAAACTTCTCACAGCAGAAGTTGTATGTCTATGGCAACCCTACCAGTGTCATAGCTAGTTATCATGGAATAGCCGTAGAAGAACTAACATCTGAAGAACTAGACGCTTACCATCCAGATTATCCCGTCGCAACTTGTATTTTGGCTGAAAAGTAAATCTAAAAGTGTGAGGAGAAATTAAATTATTTATGAAAATTGCTCTTGTAGCTTGGGGTTATATCCCTGAACCCCCCTATCGCATTCTGTTTTAACTGTGATAAATGAATACAAAAATTTTTTAGAAACAATTTATGATTTTGTGCATTTACACACTTACAGTTTTGTCAAACTCATAAAATTGTTACCGATACAATTAGCGAGATGATTGAGAAAAACCAATATTATCGTCCACAAATTTTAGAATATGTTCGAGAAAACTTTGATTATAGCCGGATAATTTATCATTATAATGATACAATGCACGATTTTATAAACTTACATAACTAAGGAGTAATTTTTCAGCCTGTTAATAACTTAGTTCTGTTCAACACAGCTTAATACTTTACTCCTCAACAATTAAAAACCCCTCTTTTGTTAGTGAGATTCTTGTGCGAACAATTACGATGATGATTTAAAAATGGAAACTGTAGTTTTTGATTTCAATCAGGAAGTATCAATTATCCTCTGTACCTATAATCGGGCAAAATATTTAAACAATTGCATTGATAGTGTTATTGCTCAAAGTTTTCAAGATTGGGAACTGATTATAGTTGATGATGGCAGCCAAGATAATACCTTTGAAGTTGTCAATCCTTATATTCAACAATTTCAAAATATCCGATATTTGAAACACCAAAATAGGAAGCTGTGGTATGCTAAAAATGTAGGGATACAGGCATCTTTCGGCAAATATATAACATTTTTAGATAGCGATGATGCGTACAAAGTCAATCACCTGGATGCGCGAATTGAATATATGAGAGCTAATCTAGAAATTGATTTAATTGAAGGTGGATTCGCCACAGAAGAAGAGGTTTGGGTTGCAGATTATTTTCAACCAGGTCAAAAAATTAATCTCCGAGAATGTGTTTTAGGACCAACATTTTTTGGAAAAAGACAGGTATTTTTGGAGGTGAAAGGATTTAATAATATTGCATACGGAGAGGATACAGACTTTTGGTATCGGGCGGCAAAAATATTCAGAACTGAAAAAATAACCGAACCCCAAACTTATATTTACACAAGAGCAGAAACTAGTATTACCAAAAGTGTTTTGGAGAATATTTCTTAATCTGATGAACTATCTGGTATGAAGATTATCCTTTTTCTATCCCAAATAAGCCATTATTCTCGCCGAGTCATCGCTTCTGGTTGGCAGATGTTACTTCTAGGGATTGTTCTAAGTTCGTTCCTAATATTTTTATCTGCTTGTCAGGGACTAGTACAGAAGGATGATGGAGTAATTCATTTAACCCTATGGCAAGCAATCAATCCCCCTGCTAATCGGGATGTGTTTGAAAAATTGGTAGACAAATTTAATCAGACTCATACTGATGTGCAGGTAGAATCTGTCTTTTTAGCTCAACCCCACTTGCCAAAAATATTAACAGCTGTTGTGGGTAATGTGCCTCCAGATATCTTGGCATTCTATCCGCAAATTACAGGTCAGTTAGCAGATTTAAGGGCAATTATACCTTTAGAAGATTGGTTGAAAAAATTGCCCCTAAAGTCAGAAATCACCCCTAACTTACTTGAAGAATTGCAATTAGATGGTCATCTTTGGTCGGCTCCATTATATACAAGTAACATTGGTATTTTTTACAGACCTAAGCTTTTTGAAGCTGCGGGAATTACACAAACGCCCAAGACTTGGGAAGAATTGAGAGAAGTTGCCAAAAAATTAACCATAGACCGCAATGGCGACAACCGACCAGAACAGTACGGAATTCTACTGCCTTTAGGAAAGGGAGAATGGACTGTTTTTAGCTGGTTTCCTTTTTTATTGAGCGCTGGCGGAGAAGTACTGACAAATAACCGACCGAATTTAACGAATGCTGGAGCGCTGAAAGCTTTACAATTCTGGCAGCAGCTGTTGAAAGATGGTTCAGCAATGCTTTCTTCTCCAGAACGGGGTTATGAAGAAGATGCCTTTATAGCGGGTCGGGTTGCTATGCAAATTACGGGCCCTTGGACTTATATCACGAAATCTAACGTTGATTACGACGCATTTCCCATACCTACAAATGTTGGTCAAGCTACGGTGACAGGTGGCGGAAATATCTATGTGATGAAGACTACACCAGCCAGAGAGCAAGCTGCACTCAAGTTTTTAGAATATGTTTTGAGTGAAGAATTCCAAAAAGAATGGAGTATCGGTACCGGTTTTTTACCAGTTAATCTTAAAGCTGCACAAAGTGAAGCTTATCAGCAATTCCTCAACCACAAATCTTGGTTAAAAGTGTTTATGGAACAAATTCCTCTAGCTGGTGCTAGACCGATTATTGCCGGATATAGCCGTCTTTCTGACAGTCTTGGTCGAGCTATCGAGGCTACATTGCTGGGTGAATCTCCCGACAAAGCTCTCAAAATAGCACAAGAGCGTTTAGAAACTATTTGGGATAACAATTAAATGGGACTGGGTAACTCGTGATATCCTTTGAGGTGTTGTAGCGATGCGCGTTCGTAACTACATCCCAGTTCCGCCAAGATATCTGCTGGGGTATATGGTAATTCAAAATACTTACTAAATGTATAACTTTGACCGGGTTGGAGAATGCGCGGGCGAGTCATAAATATTAAGGTTATGGAATATATCGATAAAAGTCAGGAAGAAACTCCAGTTTTGGAATGTAAATTTCTTTTTAATCTACACAAACCAATTGCTGGTATAGCTCCTAAAATCGCCGCTGTCAGTCCTTGTCCACTCCAATATAGTATGGGAGTACGGTAGGTTTCTGGAATCAAATTTTGCATAATAAAAAGCAACCAAATCAAAATAGTAATCCAGAAAAAAGAGATTGAGGGTACAAAATTCCACCACCAAATACCTGCTGTATATCGCCTTAACACCAGCCATTGGCAAATCCCTAGCCAAATTCCAGAAATTATATATGCGATCGCAGACAAAAATCCAAAAATCAAAGTATCTTCAGAAGCTGATGAGGCAATGGTTGAAATGTAGTTAATCCAGGCTGTAGAAACGCCGTTGGCAATCAGCCAACCGACACTAGTAGCAAATAGCCACTGCCAACCCGGTAAATATCGGTAAAGGACAAGAGCTTGATCTGCAGCGAAAATCACGGCAAATACAACGTTACTCAGGCTTCTAACCAAAATGCTCCATGTTTGTGGTTGAGTAGCAACGTTAGATGAAAGACTTTGGAGAATAATTTTCTCTAAGGCGATACTGGCAACACCACCGACAACCCATCCGATGAGGGTCATTAAGGTAAACTGAATAAAGAACCTCTGTCGCTGCGATCGCGGAATCAAATACTTTCCTGGATTAAGCTCATTATTAGCAGATGCAACACGATCGGGACTGTTAGAGTCAGTTTCCATAGGGAATTAAAAGAGTAGATAGTGGAGACAACACAAAAGAGTGACGAAATTCTTTTATATTCCACTTTCTTTGTTAATTCTTGTTTTATCCCATTTCTGACCCGATTTTCCTTTGGTGTAAAAGGACTAGGGCTTTTGCTGACAACTTGCTAATAAAGCGTAATCCCAGAATGATAAGCTAAACAGTGGCATAAAAGTTGTGACTTAGGATGAAGTGATAAATGGGTGTTTATTCAACGACTCCTCATCTCTTACGGGCTGCTCGTGGTGAAGTAGTAGATCGTCCCCCTGTATGGATGATGCGACAAGCGGGACGATATATGAAAGCATATCGAGACTTAAGAGAAAAGTATCCTTCGTTTCGCGATCGCTCCGAAATTCCAGAAGTAGCAATTGAAGTTTCTTTGCAACCCTGGAGAGCTTTCCAACCAGACGGAGTAATTTTGTTTTCTGATATTGTCACCCCATTACCTGGTTTGGGGATTGACATGGACATCGCCGAAGGTAAAGGGCCAATCATTCACTCACCTCTGCGCACTCAAGAACAAATTGATAATTTGCATCCTTTAGAACCAGAAGCAGCTCTACCATTTATCAAGACAATTTTGCAAGCGTTGCGTTCGGAAGTAGGCGACAAATCAACGGTGTTAGGCTTTGTGGGTGCGCCGTGGACATTAGCAGCTTATGCGGTGGAAGGAAAAGGTTCTAAGACCTACTCCATCATCAAAAACATGGCATTTTCCGATCCGACGATATTGCATAAACTGTTAGCTAAATTAGCAGATGCGATCGCCATCTATGCCCGTTACCAAATTGACTGTGGCGCTCAAGTTGTGCAAATGTTCGATTCTTGGGCAGGGCAATTGAGTCCTCAAGATTATGATACTTTTGCTCTCCCCTATCAGCAGCGAGTTTTCCAGCAAGTCAAGCAAACCCATCCCGATACACCTTTGATTTTGCTAGTTAGCGGTAGTGCGGGTGTGTTGGAAAGAATGGGACAATCTGGCGCTGATATTGTCAGTGTAGACTGGGCAGTGGATATGGCAGATGCAAGAGCCAGATTGGGTAAACAAATGAAAGTTCAAGGAAATCTTGACCCAGGTGTACTATTCGGCTCTAAACAGTTTATCCGCGATCGCATTCTCGATACCGTTCGCAAAGCCGGTAATTGGGGTCATATTCTCAATCTCGGTCACGGTGTCTTACCAGAAACTCCCGAAGAAAATGTCGCTTTCTTTTTTGAAACTGCGAAGGAATTGAATCTTGCAGGAGTTAAGGGTTAGGAGTCATACAATTTTAGATTTTAGATTTTAGATTTTAGATTTTTCCTGCAATCTAAAATCCAAAATTCAAAATCTAAAATTTTCAGAGTTATTCAGTTGCAATTCGGAACTTTTAACTTTATTCTTAATTCTTTAATTTTAACTCCTAACGTTTTATAAATTCTCTATGAGCCAGAAACGGATTTTAGTGACTGGTGCAAGTGGTTGTGTAGGTCATTATTTAACAGAAGCCTTAATTAAAGAAACAAATCACGAACTGTATCTATTAGTTAGGAACCCAAGCAAACTGCAAGTTGATACTAATGCTCGTTCAGGCATCAACGTTTTACAAGGTGATATGCAAAATATTCGCCAATTTGCCGATTTGCTATCCACAATTGATACGGCGGTACTTACAGCCACAGCTTGGGGTGGCGAGCAAACATTTGATATTAATGTCGTCAAGACTATAGAGTTGCTCGAACTCCTAGATCCAGAACGTTGCCAACAGGTAATTTATTTTTCGACAGCTAGCGTTTTGGATCGCTACAATCAACCATTAAAAGAAGCCGGGGAAATTGGAACAGATTATATCCGTTCTAAATATGAGTGCTTAGAGAAAAAAGAAAAATTAGCGATCGCACCCAAAATTACCACAGTATTTCCGACTGTAGTATTGGGCGGTGATGCGAATAAACCCTATTCTGCTGTCACATCTGGTATTACAGAAGTGACGAAATATATTAATTTGATTCGCTTTTTAGAAGCAGATGGCAGTTTTCACTTTATCCACGCACAAGATATTGCCACTGTAGTGCAATATTTGATCGATCGTCCTGCTAAAGATAATCAGCCACGTCGGCTGGTTTTAGGTCAAGCACCGTTAACTGCTAATCAAGCAGTGAAACAAGTTTGTGCTTATCTGGGCAAAAAGATTTACTTTCGTATTCCCATATCTATAGCATTGGCTAATTTGATTATTGTTCTGTTCCGCATTCGGATGGCCGCTTGGGATCGGTTTTGCATGAACTATCGGCATTTTACATACGAAAAATTCATCAATCCCGATAATTTCGGCTTGCCAAATTATTGTGCAACCATGAGTGATGTTTTGAAAATTAGCGGTGTTAAACGTGTGTGAAATATCTATTATTTGCTAATGATAGCGGTCATTTCTTGCGAAGATAAGCCGACACAAGCTGCCAATTCTTCCAATGTCAATCGTTCGCGTGTGTTTGCTTCTAACAAAGATGTTGCAGCTGCAACGTAATCAGGATTAGCAAGATGATTGACATTCTTAGGAAAACTTGTTTGGGAATCAAGATTGGCAATGTCAGAACTTCCAGTAATTTTTTGTATTTGATAAGTGGCAATTAAAGCTGCTTGACGGGCTTGGAGATAGGCAACATAATATTGCACGATAGCTAATCTTTTTTGCTGTCTAGCTTCCTTCCAACGAGCTTGCAAAACAGGAAGCTGCCCAAAAGTACTAATAAATTTAATCGGGTCAACTGTGACGGTTAAGGAAAAGCTGTTTGAGCGCTCAGATGGGGAATCCGGTGATGTTGAGATCGTACTTAGAGCCGGAGATAATTCGATAGCTAAGACATCTCTAAAAGCATTCAATCCCATTGCAGCTTTTGTTTCCAGTACTTGGGCTGAGTTGCGTTCAGCAATAGCTACTAATTGATCGATGATTCTGAGATCCTGCTGTGTAATTTCAGTTTGAAGGAGGTTACGTTGATTACTAGAACTAGACTTATCTTCGGATGCAACCACAGGAAATGTAGTACTGACAAATGTAACGGCAAGGAAAATCCTGAAACTTTGTGCAAAAGCTTTTGAGAGCCATTGTGCGATCATCTGATTGATTTATTCGGAAGCGCTACACTTGTTTTCTAATTTGCTTCTCTTTTCACGATACAGCTAAATGACAATAATTCTTATATATGGGGGGAGTCTTTTTAAGGAAATCCTAGTAAACTGTGGCGAAAGTTTACCTACCTTTAACCAGTTGCTCAGAGCAACTTGTCTAGTTAATTGAGATGGTAGTTGGATTTACGCCGTGCTGTACTGGTCGCCCATTTGAGTTAAAAATATGAATGGTAAAATAAAACAACTTTAATAAAAAGTCAATAACTCTTTATTTTCGTTAGAGTGGGATAACAATCAAAGTGTGAGGATTGATACTACATGCGAATCTTGTTAGTGTATCCAATATTTCCCAAAACCTTTTGGTCTTATGAAAAAATCTTGGAATTAGTCGATCGCAAGGTTTTATTACCACCTCTGGGTTTAGTAACAGTGGCGGCGATTCTGCCCCAAGAATGGGAATTCAAGCTGGTCGATCGCAACATCCGCCCCGCAACAGAAGCAGAATGGGCATGGGCAGATGTAGTAATTCTCTCTGCGATGATTGTCCAGAAACAAGATTTACTTGAGCAAATTCAGGAAGCAAAAAAACGTGGCAAGTTAGTCGCAGTTGGCGGCCCTTACCCCACTTCTGTACCTCACGAAGTTGAAAATGTTGGCGCAGATTTTCTGATTTTGGATGAAGGGGAAATCACTCTCCCCATGTTTATTGAGGCAATTAAACGGGGTGAAACATCTGGCACTTTCCGCGCCACAGAAAAACCTGATGTCACCAGCACACCAATACCCCGCTTTGATTTATTAGAATTGAACGCTTATGACATGATGTCGGTGCAGTTTTCGCGTGGATGTCCTTTCCAATGCGAATTTTGCGACATTATTGTTCTCTACGGGCGCAAACCGCGTACCAAAACCCCAGCGCAATTGTTAGCAGAGTTAGATTACCTCTATGAATTGGGTTGGCGGCGGGGTGTGTTCATGGTAGATGACAACTTTATTGGCAACAAGCGAAATGTCAAATTGTTGCTGAAAGAGTTAAAAGTCTGGATGGCAGAACATAAGTATCCCTTCCGATTTGACACGGAAGCTTCAGTTGACTTGGCACAAGACCAAGAAATGTTGGAGTTGATGGTTGAATGTGGTTTCTCAGCGGTGTTTTTGGGAATCGAAACGCCGGATGAGGATAGTTTGCAAATGACCAAGAAGTTTCAAAATACTCGCAGTTCTTTAACTGAGGCGGTGCAAACCATTATTAAAGCGGGATTGCGCCCAATGGCTGGGTTTATTATCGGGTTTGATGGCGAAAAAGCCGATGCAGGCGATCGCATTGTCCGCTTTGCAGAACAAGCAGCAATTCCCTCAACTACTTTTGCCATGTTACAAGCGTTACCTAACACTGCGCTTTGGCATCGCCTGAAAAAAGAAGGACGACTCCGGGAAAATCAAGATGGCAACATCAACCAAACAACATTGATGAACTTCCTGCCTACCCGTCCCCTGGAAGAACTAGCCAGAGAATATATTGAGGCATTCTGTACTTTATACGACCCAGTACAATATTTGGATCGTACCTATCGCTGCTTCTTGATGATGGGCTTGCCGAGTTGGAAAGCGCCAGCCAAAATGCCCGAGTGGGTAGTTATAAAAGCGTTGCTGATTGTGATTTGGCGACAAGGAATCAAACGGGAAACCCGTTGGAAATTCTGGCATCATTTGTTCAGCATTCTCAAGCGGAATCCTGGAGTTATTGAACATTACATCGCTGCTTGCGCCCACAATGAGCATTTTCTGGAATACCGCCAAATTGTGCGCGATCAAATTGAAAGTCAGTTAGCTGAGTATTTGGCACAAGGTGCAGAAAAACCTTATATGCTAGTTAAGGAAAAAGCTGAGGAAAAAGCTGAAGCAGTAGTTAGTTAAATGTAGTAACGGTTAATAGGTAAAAGTGAAAAAATTACTTATTAGCCGTTATTAAAATCAGTATGCTATTCAAAGTATGATAGATATAAAGTGTGCGTTAGCCTTTGGTGTAACACACCCTATAAAAACTATTTTGCTTTTGCAATCCCAGTTATTTCAAAAATTAGCTCTGCTGCTTTACTGATTAACGAAGTGTTAATTTCAAGTTGATAGTTATCTTGTTTTAAAACCTCTGTTACAACTTTCGCCAAATCTGCGTTACCTTTTCTCGCACCCAAACCATTAATTGCACATTCAATTTGCCTCGCACCGCAACTTAAAGCAATGAGTGAATTATCTACCGCCATACCCAAATCATCATGACAGTGTACTGAAACGACAACTTTGTTAATATTGGGCACTCGATTAAAAATCATTTGCAGAAGTTGTGAAAACTCTTCTGGCGATGCCAAACCTAAACTATCAGGAATGCTAACAGTCGTGGCACCACTTTTGATTGCAGTTTCAATAGATTTACACAAAAAATCAGGCTCACTTCTAGGAGCATCAAAAGCGCTCCATTCCACATCATCACAGTAATTGCGTGCTAAAGAAACACTCTCTTTGATTGTTTCTAATACTTCTTCTTTGGTTAATTTAGACTGATTTTTCAGATTTACCGGAGTATAAGTGTGAATTCTACTTCTGATTGCTGGTTTAATTGCTTCAGCAAGAGTGATTATTTCATTTGAATTGGGACTAGCTAGCCCACAAATAGTAGAATTTTTAATTAATTGAGAAACCCGAAAAACTTCATCAAAATCTTTTTGAGAACTTCCTGGATAACCAACTTCAATAATATCTACTCCCATTTCTTCGAGCAATTGGGAGATAGTAATTTTTTGTTGCAAATTCATCTTTACACCAGGCGTCAATTCTCCATCACGCATGGTGGTATCAAAAATAATTACTTTATGATTATTTTCTGACATATTGGCTAGAGATAGCGATCGCTTACATCAAATGCAATATTAAGGAATATCCTCACTTCAGAAAACTGTCTCTAAATCTCGATAACCACTGATAATACGTACAACTTCCACACCGCCATTAATAGGACGATAAAATATTAAGTAATCTTCTACTGGAAAACTCCGTAAACCACTGGCAAAATTATCGCAACTTTGCCCCATATTAGGAAAATCAGCCAACATTTTACATTGCTGTTTAATTTTTGAGTCTTCGAGCTGCATCAGGATTGTAGCGGATAATATAGCGATTAATCTCTTTAAGGTCTTACTTGGCTGGAATTGTTAAAACGTACCGACTCATTATTTAGCGGCCTCTGCTTGTTGCATTTGAGCTTCAGCACGTCGGATGTCTTCCTCTATTTCTGCAAATACCTCTTCACCATCAATTCCTTCGCCACGTTCGAGTTCTTCGATACCAACTTGGATTTTAGCTTTCAATTCTGCTAAACGTTTTTCTTGAAGGCGTTGGCGTAGCCCGCCGCAGGCATCGCGTTCATCTAGTAATCTCAATGCTTCGCCCATCACCTCACTCACTGAGTGATATCGACCACTATTAACTTTATCCTTAACCAACTGCTCCAGTTCTGGGGTCAAAGATACATTCACAATTATTACCTCATTCCATTTACTCTATATAGTAACCGAAAGCAATTGGAGCAAGGCTAAAATAATTCGTAATTGATAATACTAGGCGATTATTACTAATGACAAATGACAAATGACAAATGACAAATTAGTTAATTCACGGCTGTTTGGGCTTCCTGATAAATTATTTCTTGAAACTGGATCATATCTTTTTGTGGATCGGCATGGCTAACTTTCACGACTATTTGTTCGCCCAACTTCACAGAACGTTTGAAAGCCATTGGCAACTGCAAGCCCAAATCTTCTAATAAAATTAGGGCTAAGTTGCTGTCTTCTCGCAACCACATCAACACTGTTACATCCCAAGTTTCCTCTGGATGACGGCGTAAATACTCTAGAGCATAATATCTATTAGTTTGTCGTTCCACCATCGTCACTTCTTGGGTGATGCTGGTGACAGTCATCATCACTTCTTTAAGTTGATCTGCGGAAAATGGCAGAACTTCACCCCGCAAATGAGCTTTAATTTGAAAGTGGGTAAGTAAGTCACTGTAGCGGCGGATGGGAGAGGTTGCTTGGGTGTAAGTATCCAAGCCCAAACCAGCATGGCGCAAAGGCGTAATGCTCATTTCACTCTTAGGCATACAGCGACGCATAGCGCAAGCGCGAACGAATCCGGCTGGAAGTAGCAGCAATTCCTCATCTGGAGGTAATTCTGGTTGCGGTTGACCGCGAAAGGGCAAAGGTATGTTATGAGTTTTACCATAACGAGCCGCAACTTCACCGGCAACAATCATCATTTCTGCTACCAATTGCCGTGATGGAGAATCATCCAAAATATCGATGTGGATCTCCTCACCTTTGACTTTGATCGCCGCTTCCGGCATGGTGATGCTAATTGCCCCTTGGGCGTAACGCCAAGCTTTGCGTTTTTGTGCCCAAGTGGCGATCGCAGCAATTTCTGGTTCTGCTTGTACCCGTAATTGCAGCATTTCATCTACATCTTCGTAGGTGAGGCGATAAGTCGGCTTAATTAAGCTGGTATGAATGCTGTAATCTTCTACTCCCCCAGTTGTCCCTAAAATAATCCCGAAACTGAGGGCGCAACAAACCTTTCCCTGGATCAGACTCATTGGCCCAGTTGCCAATACCTCTGGAAACATGGGAATCATTCCCGTAGGTAAATAGACTGTACTACCGCGCTTTCTGGCTTCTAAATCTAATTCATCTTCCGGTACTAACCATCTAGTGGGATCGGCGATATGCACCCACAGGCGTTCCCGTCCATCGGGGAGTACTTCCCAACTTAGACCATCGTCGATCTCTGTGGTAGTTTCATCATCAATGGTGTAAACCTTCAGGTGAGTCAGATCAAGGCGGTTTGTATCTGAGTCAATCGGCGGGAAATCCAAACGCTGTTGCGCCACTTCTAATACCTTATGAGGAAATTGGATCGGAATTGAAGAACGCCGCAGGAACAAGTTTTCATTAGGACTCCAGCAACCCAAATCTACCAATAGTTGAAAGGCTCCTTGGGGTGTTGTGGGTCGTCCCAGCATGGTCATAGTTTCTAATACTGGAGCGCTGGGCGGATAAGCGCGAGCTAAGGAGTCATAGTTAACCCCCGTCCGCACGGTGTCAGCTATTAGCGCTGCGTATTTTTCTAGTCCTTCTAAACGCTGGCGATCGTGGCGCTGCCACTCTACTGCTTCACCTTTGAGTGCCTGTTCTACACGAGCTAAAAATTCCTGCTGTCCTTTAGCTTTTAGTGCCTCTACTTCCAGTTGGTGCTTGCGTTCTGCCACTTGAGCAGCAGTTCTTGGCTCGTAAGCGTCTCCTTTTTGCTTGAAATAAAGTTTGTCGTCTGATAACAAGCAATAAGCGGCGTAACAAGCAGGCGCGGCTGATTCTGAAAATAGCAGATTCGCCATTTGGTCTGGGGTAACTGTTTCCCCATCCTCAACCAGTAATTCCCAAGCCACTTCTAAACTAGATGGGTCTAAATAAGGCTCGATCTGCTCCAAAAAGCTGGCAATTTCAGAAGCCTTGTAAGTCTCTTTGGTAACTGTATAGGTTATTTGTCTAGGCGCGAGGCTGTGGGATTGACCGCGTTCGTCTACCACAAACCAGCGGGTTTTACCGTCTGGACGTTCTACGATGCCCAGACGGCGATCGCCTTGAACCCTAAATTCAACTAGCGTCCCCTTCTCCACAACTCTCGCACTCTAATAATTTTAGATTTTAGATTTTGGATTTTGGATTTTGGATTTTATAACTGGTGTTAAATCCTAAATCCAAGCGTTTTTCATTCAGCAATCTATTTTACACTCTCTGATTCAGATTTGAGATTTTGGACTCAGAAAGACAAAGCCAGATGTTTATTTCAATGCAGCTTCTCTTTATAATCCAAAATCTAAAATTCTAAATCCAAAACTGTTTTAGCCTTCCGCATTGATAAATGGCAACAAAGCCACAATCCGCGAACGTTTAATTGCTAATGTCAACTCTCGCTGTTGCTGAGATGTCAGCCCGGTAATCCGACGTGGCAGTATCTTTCCCCGCTCGGTGACAAACTTACGCAATAAATCAACATCTTTATAATCGATTGGTTCTCCTGGCTTGATCGGAGAAAGGCGACGACGGAAATAACTCATCTCTACTTAATTTCCTTGTGAACGGTATGTTTGTTGCAGTGGGTGCAGAACTTTTTCAGTTCTAGCCTGTTAGTAGTGTTGCGGCGATTCTTGGTACTGGTATAACGTGAAACACCAGCAGAACGCTTATCTAGATTTGTCCGACACTCAGTACACTCTAGTGTGATAATAATCCGGACACCTTTACTCTTAGCCATAATCTTACAAACAGTGAAGCCTGAAGAGAATTAACACAAATGACTATCTTCTCACATTCCGCCGCATATTTTCAACTAATCTTTTAATTTTTATATCGAGCGAGTAGCCACGACGCGACGAAACGATGAAAGTTCCACAATAGCGATCGTGTAAAGCCTGCCGCATCTGGGTATCAGAGAAAGCAGTCCCACAATCAATTGCTAGGGGAATTACTAGCAGTATAGCAGTGGGATTGGCTCTAATATTGCTCAGGGCAATTGACACTAACAAAGCACCTAAGCCGATAATCGCCTCTCGCTTCACTAGTGAGAGCAAATCGGGAATTCTGCCCACTACTTCTCCATCTTCGACTTCCAACACCTTTAAATCGAACGCCCAACGCCCTAAACTTTGCCCTTGATTGTTGTATACCACCACTACCCGCAAAACCAGCCAAAGTATTACAAAAACTAAGATTTCAAGAAATTGAATCCCGATATCGCTGCCTCCCAGTAGGGAACTGACTAACCAGACACCAAGAAAATCAAGTCCCAATGCCATACCTCGCCGCCCAATCTCAGCTTTGGGATAATGTTTTTGGGGAAGTCGTTCGATAGTCATACAAAATAAGTATTTTATTTAGGGATTGGGAAATAGCGATCGCTCCTGCTTTTAATATTAAGATGATGACTTGGCTAGTTGCTGCGCTGTAAAGGAACAAAAATTTGCACACTACCAACTGCACGACTCAAAAATAAGAGCGAATATTTAGGTAATTTTTGATACTTTTGTCTACTTGGTTAACATCTCATAGAGTAGCCGCTACACGTCATGGATGCAACATACAGTAGGGTTGTACATCTATATTGTATTGTTGTAGAAACTTCATTTTAATTAATTTGGAAGTTATATCTATGACACATCTGTTTACTAAAACAGCTATTAGTCTGGTGACGACTACTACTTTAGCGTTAGCGATCGCCATAAACACGAACAACCTAGCTCATGCTGCTGAGTTTAACTTTAATTGGAAAGGAGACACTGGTTATTCAGCGAAAGGTTCATTTAACTACGATGCAACAACTGCTTCCAGCATCATTTCTGAAACAGGCTTGGGAGCTACGAAGAACTTGCAATCTCTCTCAATTTCCTTCTTTGATCCCTTGAGTAATCTGATAAATAGTTTCACTCCAGTGCTTGGTGGAATATCTAACTACGGCTTTTTGAGATTCAACTTTGATAGCACTACCGAGCAAATCTTTGGCCCTTTTGATGTTGGCAAGGATGATGAGTTTCCTGGTGACACATGGCTTAATAATAATCTCGCACTCATAGATGAAGGTTTTAGTGATGAGGTTCTAGCGAAAGAATTTGGTTTTAACAATAGAGATGCAGCAGGCACAAAGCAAATCCTAGATTTAAGCAACAATTCGGTTCAGGTATCCAAAGTTCCCGAAGGAAGCATAATTATCGGTTTACTAGCAGTGTGTAGCTTGGGATTTACCTGCAAACAGAAATCAATCCAAAATCCAAAATCCAAAATCTAAAATTGGTCAGTGTTACTTTACAGGGATAAAGAAAAAAGTCGGAGGCGATCGCTATGTTATCAGTCAGCGATGCACAAGCAATTATTTTAAATTTGGTGCAGCCGTTGGATCGTCAACAGGATACAGAAGTTGTAGATTTATTAACAGCCGATAGTCGCATTTTGGCAACGCCTGTCACCAGTCCACTAGATTTTCCCCATTGGGATAATTCGGCAATGGATGGCTACGCAGTTCGCTACGAAGATGTACAGCACTCCAGCACCGAACAACCAGCCATGTTAGAAATTGTTGAAGAGATTCCGGCTGGGTATCAGCCCAAATCTACGATTCAACCAGGGCAAGCTGCACGAATTTTTACAGGTGCGGTAATTCCAGCAGGTGCGGATACTGTAGTTATGCAAGAGAAAACACGCCGCGAGGAAAACCGCGTATTTATTCTAGCTGCATCAAAACCGCAAGAATTTGTCAGACACAAAGCATCTTTTTATCAAGCTGGAACACAACTACTACCAGCAGGAATTAAGTTAAATGCCTCAGAAATTGCCGTATTGGCAGCAGCACAGTGTCCGCAATTAAGTGTTTACCGCCGTCCGCGTGTGGCAATTTTTTCCACTGGTGATGAGTTGGTGACAGCTGATAAACTGTTGCAATCGGGGCAAATTGTGGATTCTAATCAGTATGCGCTGGCAGCTTTGGTGAGACAAAGTGGCGCAGAACCGTTAATTTTAGGAATTGTTAAGGACGATCCAGTTGCTTTGGAGAAAGTTATTAGCCACGCTGTTGCGATCGCTGATATAGTTCTCTCTTCTGGTGGTGTCTCAGTGGGAGATTATGACTATATTGACAAAATTCTACAGTCACTAAAAGCAAAAATCCACATTCGGGCTGTAGAAATCAGTCCAGGAAAACCTCTGACTGTCGCCACTTTCCCTAGTACAGATGCGATTAATCGTGTCTCTACCCACTCAACACTATACTTTGGTTTACCAGGAAACCCTGCTGCTGTGTTGGTGACATTTTGGCGATTTGTGCTACCAGCAATCAAGAAACTTTCGGGAATTCCTGAAGGTTGGGAACCAGCATTTTTGAAAGTGCGATCGCATGATGAATTGCGATCGAATGGCAAACGTGAAACTTACCTTTGGGGTAAATTGCATTTAATTGATGGAGTTTATGAATTTCACAAAGCTGGTGGTAGTCACAGTTCCGGCAATTTAATTAATTTAGCTCAAACCAATGCTTTAGCGGTTCTACCTGTGGGTCAAACAGTAATTTCGCCACAAGAAGAAGTGCAAGTTTTGCAGCTTAGTAATAGGTAATGGGGACAAGGGGAGCAGGGGAGAAATCAATTCAAAATTCAAAATTCAAAATTCAAAATTCAAACATTGTAGAACTTCTGCCTCCTGCCTCGTCTTTCCCAATGCCCAATCCCCAATGCCCTATGCCCAATCCCCAATCCCCAATCTTAAAATACCTGCTCAAAAGCCTCAATCAGACTGTTGACTTCCTCAAGGGTGTTGTAATGCACCATACTCACCCGAACTATTCCACCTTGCGAGGCTAACCCCAGGTATTCAATCAGCCGTTTAGCATAAAAGTCCCCGTAGCGAATCCCAATATAATGTTGGTCAATTTTTGCCGGAATAGTTGAGCTATTTACTCCATCGACCACAAAAGATATAGTTGGTACACGGGTTTGGCGGTCAGCCTTTGATTGACCAATCACTCGCACATTAGGCTTACTGTTGAGGTAATTTAGGAGGCGATCACTAATTTTTTCTTCATGTATGCTAATTAAATCAAACGCTTGCACCATTTGATTTCTCAAATCAGGAGCCGTTTCATTCCCATAGTGTAGTTGTGCTAATTCACTTAAATAATCACATAAACCTAACATTCCATAACTTAATTCAAAATTGACATTTCCTAACTGAAATTTATAAGGTATATCTGTCTGGTCGATAAAATAATGGTTAAGACCAGGCAATTTTAATAAATGTTCTTCTTTGCCATAAAGTAAGGCATGGTGAGGTCCATAGACTTTATAAAAACTCAAAGTATAGAAATCAACATCTAAATCCTGGACATCAACTAATCTGTGAGGTGCATAAGCTACACCATCTACACAAATCATGGCGTTGCGATCGCGTACAAATGCAGCAATTTCTTTGATCGGGTTGATGGTTCCCAGAACATTAGAAGCATGAGTCAAGGCTACCAGTTTTGTGCGCTGACTCATCAATGGTTCTAAATCTGCTAAATGAAGTTCTAAAGTATCTGGGCGAACTTTCCACACTTTAACCTTTATTCCTTGTTTTTCAAGAGCGACCCAAGCACCAATATTAGCCTCATGGTCGCAATTAGTAACAATAACTTCATCACCAGATGTGAAGGTTTTACCCAGACAAATTGAAAGAACTTTCAACATCATTGTAGTCGATGGCCCCATGACTACTTCTTTATAAGAATTGGCATTAATGAAAGTAGCCATTTCCCTAGTTGCTAAAGCCAATCGTTCTCCAGCCAGTTGAGAAACCCCATAAGAAGCTCCCAACTGGACATCAGAACTTAGGAGAAATTCGCTAATTCTATCTACTACTTTTTTCAAGGTTTGTGACCCACCAGCATTATCAAAAAAAGTCCATTCACCAGCTAGAGCCGGAAAATATTGACGAACTTTATCAAGATTCAGGAGCATAATATAAGTTTTCTAGAGAATGTTCTTTACCCTAGCCTACCTTCTGACAAGTCGCCCAGAGAACACCTACATTAGACTTCTTGCATAAATCAAAAATAAAGAACCCCACCCCGCATTTGAGTAAAGCAAATGCTCCCCTATGCTTTGGAGAGAAGTTGGGGGTGAGGTGTTAGAGACTTTTGCAAGAGACTCCACTTGCTTTCATAACGGGAAGGTTAAGAGCGAACAACTCAGTCAAGACGACCAACGTAGTGACAACCCTTAATAAATGGGAAAGTGGTTGGGTCTTTATGTATCTCATGTTAGCGTAGCCTCTGCCTCCAACACACTGTTCGCGATCGCACGAGAAGTTGAAATCTCCTGTATTTAACTTCCAGCAACTATTAATGTCTTGATTCTTCACAATTCTCGCCAATTTTATTTGATAAGTTTAAGGGAGAGTTAAAGCAACTATTGTTTTGAGTCTTAAGTAGAGCGGCGTGAATAATTCAAGGTTTGTAGTGTTCGCGAAGCGTCTCGCAGAGAGGGCTTCAGCCCTCAAAAAAGGACTAAAGTCCTCACTAAAAACTAATTTCAAGATTTTTTACATTACTTAATCTAGTTTGATTTATTCTTACTGACTTACTTAATTCCTTGATTGAAAATAAAGGAACGACTTATGAATACTACGGTAAAATATGACATCCAAGTTATCAAAGAAGAAGCACTTCAACTTGTTAAAAAGAGACTTCTTAACCGTCAACAGCCAATTTATACCCTCTGTAAATATATTCCTCATCGTGACTGGATTAATTTTGAACTGGAGTTAGAAAAAAATGAATTTCTACTCAGAGATAGAATTATCGATTTACTGAATCACGAATCTTGGGAAGATGATTGAGGCTGCATAAGGCTAAACCCTATTAGCTGCATTCCATAAAATCAAAATTACAAATTCATTTTAGGTGGACATGATATTAGGGGTTGCTACCTCCAGTCAGACATAGCCTGACCTCAGAAGCAACCTCACGTCTTTGGCTGTGGGTTTGAGAAATTTTTCTGTTTTCTTTCTCTAAATGTGTCAATTAATACCTAAAAAATAGGCTATAGTCTCACATTCTTGAGCAATTAATTACTGAAATCAAGAAAAACAATTAGACTAATCGGTTTCAGTAAATTGGATTAAGTAGATAACTCTTCTAGCCCAATCCATTCGGTAATCGATTGCCATTGGCTTGCGTAAACAATAGTATTTCTACGTTTTTCTTTCTGAGGCTTTCTAGATAGTTTTCCCATGACGACATCAGCAAATGAACTGGATTCGTTCCTATTATTCCTATTATAAATAGGCATTTCCTGCCAGCAGTGACGACAAAACCAGTAAGTCTCTGCACCGCGTATATGTTCTAAAAGTAAACTTGAGCAGCAAGGACAGTAATTCATGTTTTTCTCAAATCCTGTTCATAAAAGTGTTATTGCGATTCAGGGCAGCTATTTGAGAAGCCCGTAGATATTAAAAAGAAACTGTCTATATTTTGACTATAGTCTTTAAATATGAGGAAGTTGTGAGGATAGTCAAAATACTTAATGTTTTAGCAAAACTTATACACAATTATTAAGTAATACTTTCAGGCTAATTTAGCGGTTTTTTCACAAGTTCCTCAGACCTGCCTTATTTTCAAGGCAGGAGACAGTATTTCGACTACGCTCAACAACCAGGCAGTTCTTGCTGGAGGAAAAGACATTTTCATTGTTCCTTGTGAGCGCAGCTCATGGAGTCTCTTGCAAAAATCCTTGAATCACCCCTCCTCAAGTTTCACGCCACTTGACGGCAGTTGGGGAAACCCCAGACGCTCGAGAACTCGCTTGCTGCCGGCGCTATCTGTTGTCGCAAGTGGCATGGGATTAAGGGGAGTCTATTCGACTGATGCAAGAGGTATATTTTTTGTATTGCTTATTGAAAGTCTTGCTGGAGATGATTAAGAAAGCCGAAATTCTGAACCTCTGTCGATATTCGAGACCAGATGTTTAATATTTGCACTCATCAATTAATTTCAGATATTTCACACTAATAAGACTATTAAAACTATCAATTAAGGTAATATTTTGAAATCGCAAATCATCTATCTATAAATTTGACAATAGAATGAGTTTGACGGCTTTAAAATTTTATTTACTTTCTAGTTTAGTTACTAACTTATATTGTATT
Source organism: Nostoc sp. ChiSLP03a (assembly GCF_034531215.2). Lineage (NCBI taxonomy): Bacteria > Bacillati > Cyanobacteriota > Cyanophyceae > Nostocales > Nostocaceae > Nostoc > Nostoc sp. ChiSLP03a. The sequence goes on along the minus strand of NZ_JAVRBQ020000126.1, from coordinate 35,166 downwards.
GCATGTATTAGGCATTCTAATAGTTAAAGCCTGTATTTATCAATACAATTAATTTATAGTTGCTTTATAGTTAATTTATGATTACATTTAGCCGCTTGCTAGTTGCTTGATAGTTATTCCGCCACAATAATTTCTGATGTTCAATAGCTGACTTCTTTTGCTGTTGCTGACTTCTGCTAATTTGTCCTGAATATCAAAAAGCTTATTAGGATTGATAAATTAACTATGCAATTTAACGAACAACTGATTAACTTACCTAGTTTAAATCATGTTATAAATTATTCCCCATTAACAATTAACCCTGATAGTTTTGTAATCGAAGCTATTTTATTGATGAGTCAACAAGAATGTATTAATTATGCATCTAGCAACTTAAATTCTTGGCTGAACTTAACTCATCGGAATCAACCAAAATCTTCTTGTGTCTTGGTTATGGACGAAGGAGAATTGTTAGGTATTTTTACTGAAGAAGATGTAGTTAGACTTATAGCTTCGAGAATAGATTTATCTGGGGTGACAATGGCTGAAGTGATGACGCAGCCAGTAATTACCCTTAGACAATCAGATTCTCAGGATATTTTCATCGCTTTATCTTTATTGCGTGAGCATCAGGCTGGCTATTTGCCCGTTTTAGACGATCGCGGACAATTGGTAGGAGTCATTAACGAGACTAGCTTGCTACAAGCCTTTGACTTGGTAAAAATGGTAGGGGTCGTTGAAGGCTTGCAGCAATATTTACAAAAACCCAGAGATGAATTTAGCCAGGTTAATCAGTACACAGAGATACAGCAAGTTTGCTGCCAAACTCAAAATAACTTAAAGCTATGGGTTGAGGCACAATCGGCTGAAATTATGCAAGTTAATCAGGAGCTTCAGCAAGCCCTCGAAGAACTCCAGGTTATGGAAGAAGAACTGCGCGAACAAAATGAAGAGTTAGGCGTTGCCCGCGAACTAGTAGAATTGGAGCGTCAACGTTACCAGAATTTGTTTGAGTTCGCTCCAGATGCTTATTTGGTAACTGATACAGCAGGTATTATCCAAGAGGCTAACCGAGCAGCAGCAATCTTGCTAGCTGTACGCCAAAAATATTTGGTCAACAAACCATTAATTTTATTTATTCCTTACCAAGACCGCCAAACTTTTAACACTCGACTAATTAATAAACAGCAGGAACAGAAGTGGGAAGCTTATTTAAAACCACGGGGAGGTAGAGCTTTTCCGGCTAGTATTAAAGCCGACGCCATGTACGATTCAAAGGGTAAGCAAGTTGGCTGGCGCTGGTTATTCAGCGATATTAGCGAACGCCACCAGGCAAAGGAATCACTGCGCCAAGCTTACGAGGAGTTAGAACGACGAGTGGCAGAACGGACAGCAGAACTTGTGATGTCCAATGTCCTGTTGCAACAAGAAATTACCGTTAGCGAAGCTGCCCGAAGGGATCGCCAACGCGCAGAAGTTGCATTACGCCAGAGCGAAAACCTCTATCGCCAACTCGTGGAAAGCCAAACTGACATAATTATCCGCATTGATTTGCAAGGGCAGATTACCTTTGCCAATGCGGTTGCTTGTCAAATTTTCGGTTGGAAACAAGATGAGTTTCGCGATCGGTCAATTTTCCAATTTCTTCATCCAGATGACTTGCCTGAAGCGATCGAAGATATGGCAGCTTTAGGATCTTCATTCCATCCCTTGATTAATCGCGAGCGACGTGCATTGACAGTCAATGGTATCCGTTGGTTTCAATGGAATGCGATCGCAATTCGTAACGACAAAGGAGAGGTTTTTGAAATCCAAGAGGTAGGCAGAGATATTACCGAACAGCAAGCTACGCTAGACGAACGCCAACTTGCCGAAGCCGCACTCCGCCAAAGTGAAGAGAAATTTCGCAAATTTGCCGAAAACACCCACGCAGTTATCTGGATTGCCAGCACAGATTCATTCCGAACCTTGTATGTTAGTCCTGCCTATGAAAAAATTTGGGGTCGCTCTTGCCAAAGTTTATTGGAGCGGCCTGAGTCTTGGATAGACTCCGTTCATCCAGACGATCGCGGTCTAACCACTAAAGCAGCAAAGCAACAGCTTAGTGGTGAATCCGCTTCAATAGAATACCGAATTTTGCGACCTGATGGATCGATGCGCTGGATTTGGGATCGGAGTTTTACTGTCTATGATGACCAAGGAAAAGTTCAATACTATGGTGGCATCGCCGAAGATATCACCGAACGCAAACTGGTCGAAGAGTCACTGCAAGAAAGCGAAGCGCGATTGAGTTTAGCTACCGAAGCAGCCCAAATTGGCATCTGGGAGCGGAACTCGATCGCTAATACTGGTATTTGGTCTGCCAATATGGGGCCACTTTATGGTCTACCGAGCAACACCTTGTGTCCAACCTATGAAGATTATCTTAATTTAATCTATCCCGAAGACCGCGAATCAGTGGCTGCGAGTATAGCGCGGATGATTGAGCAAGGAAAGGGATCTATAGAGTATCGAATTGTCTGGCCCGACGGCAGCTTACACTGGTTAAACTGCAAAGGTCAGGTTTACTATAACGAAATTGGTCAGCCGATCCGGATCGTCGGCATAAATAGGGATGTCACTGAGCGCAAGTTGGCAGAACAAAAAATCTCTGAACAAGCCGCTTTACTTGATATTGCCACCGATGCCATATTAGTTCGAGATTTACAGTCTCAAATCTTATTCTGGAATCAAGGTGCAGAGCGGATGTACGGTTGGCTTTCTACAGAGGCGATCGGAAAAAACCTCCAGGAGATTTGTTACACAGCAGGAACTCAGCAGCAATTGGAAGTACCCCTGAAAAAGGTAATTGAGAGTGGCTCGTGGCAAGGTGAGTTAAATAAAGTTACAAAATCTGGTCAGAAAATTATTGTGGAAAGCCGCTGGACATTGATGCGCGATTCTGCGGGAAAACCCAAATCCATCCTGACTGTTGACACTGACATTACCGAAAAGAAACAACTCGAAGAACAGTTTTTTCGCACCCAGCGATTGGAAAGCCTTGGCACTCTTGCAGGTGGAATTGCCCACGACTTGAACAATATATTGACACCAATTTTGGCAGCCGCTCAATTGCTACAGGGAAGAATTTTACAAGATGGGGAGCGTTCTGGGCAACTGTTGGCACTTGTAGAAACCAACGCCAAACGCGGAGCAACTTTAGTAAAGCAAATCTTGTCCTTTGCACGAGGAAATAAAGGAGAGCGGACAATTATCCAAATCCAATATCTGATTTCAGAAATTGTCCAAATTGCCAAACAAACATTTCCCAAATCTATTGAACTTTCCACGTTTATCCCAGAAGGAATTTGGGCTGTAAATGGAGACATTACACAACTGCATCAAGTATTAATCAATCTGGTCGTAAATGCCCGCGATGCTCTACCAAATGGCGGTAATATCAATATTTCTGTAGAAAGTAAATTTATTGATGAAGCTTATACGCGAATGAATCTTGATGCCAAGGTTGGGCATTATATTGTGATTACCGTTGCTGATAACGGAATTGGCATACCGCCAGACATAATAGATAGAATTTTTGAGCCATTTTTTACTACAAAACAAGTCAATGCAGGTACCGGACTTGGACTTTCAACAGTGCTGGGAATCATCAGAAACCACGACGGTTTTATCAAAGTGTCTAGCAATGTTGGTATAGGCAGCAAATTTGATCTGTTTTTACCAGCAGTGGAAGCAACCCAAGCGTTCAACATAGAAGAGGTGGATTTGCTTCCAGGAGAGGGAGAATTGATTTTGGTTGTGGATGATGAACCCCAAATTCGGGAGATTGTCACAATCATCTTGGAAAACCATAACTATAAGATACTAACTGCCACTAATGGCATTGAGGCGATCGCGCTTTACGCCCAATACGAGCATCAAATCAATGCCGTATTGATGGATCTAATAATGCCAAAAATGGATGGAATCATCGCTATTCGCACCTTGCGAAGAATGAATATGCAAGTTCAAATTATTGCCTGTAGCGGACTCAACTCAATAGAAATTTTTGCTCAATCTGCTGATGCTAATGTACAAGCAGTTTTATTAAAACCCTATACGGGCAGAGAATTATTAAAAACCTTACACAATTTATTCAGAGGCTAGTAGCACAAGGCAAAAGTCAAAAGTCGCGTATGCTTTAATTTTGGGCTTTCTAGTAGACTTTGATGATTTCCTCACAAGTTCCTCAAATTTCTTTGCTAGGGTTAAAGCTAAGGCAAGTCGGCAAAATGGAGTTAATCCGGCTGATGAACATTATTAGGGAAATTAATCATGAGTTAGCGATCGCCGGGCAAATTACACTAGAGCAGCTACAACAAATAGCCGATCGGGGTTATAAGTCTGTAGTGAATCTACGTTTGGCTGACGAAACAGGTTTTCTGGCTAATGAACAGGAAAAAACTGAGCTTTTGGAATTGTATTATGTTAATTTCCCAACTAAATCTGAAGATATTAATCATCAATGTATGCTCCAGATATCTGAACTCATCACTGAATTACCTAAACCGACTCTGATACATTGTGATAATTCAATTCGTTCAGCTGCAATAGTATTTTTGTATATCGCTCTTAAACAGGGTATGGGTTTTGAAAAAGCCTTACAAAAAATTATTAATATAGGCTTGATATAAGACTAGTACCGCAAGGCGGAAGTCAAAAGCCAAAAGTCAAAATAATTATATTTCAAGCTTAGTAGCGATCGCTTCAATTTTGCTTTAGTACTTAGTTCAATAATTTTCCCTTGCTACCTTCCTCTACTTGCTCATTCCATAGATTTGAAGTTCTCACAGCCTTTCATCCCAGAGCTAGACGCAAAGATTTTTATAGTCATTTATAATAATTTGGGGAATATACCTCAGCAAACCGAAAACTGGAAAGAAAAATGAGGTTATCACCTAACTAAATTTCTGGAATTCGTCATCATGTATGAACTAGTTCAAGCTCTCTCCAACGGTGATGAAAAAACTGCTCTACATCAGTTGATTTATGCGTTGAGTGTTTCAGGTAAGCATTACTTCCTAAGAAATGAGATTTTGCTCTTCTTTGCTGATTACTGTCATCAATCCCAAAAGCCAGCCTATTTTTACCACTCTTCTTCTGTTGGCAAACTAATACAATATACCCACGAAATCATTCTCGAAGAGGAAAGAACTTGGTTCGTGATTCGACCGAGAATTGCGAATCAAGAAGTTTGGCAACTGACAGCCGATAGCAGGTTCGAGCAGATGACACCTCAAGCGCTGTTAGATGTGAGAGATCGTTTAGTCAACCGTTACCAACCCCATATCCTCGAAATCGACCTCCACCCCTTCTATGAGAGTTCTCCAAAAATTGACGATGCGAGAAATATTGGTCGAGGTTTAGCCTTCCTCAACCGTTATCTGTGCAATCAATTGTTGACTGACTCTGAATATTGGGTAGAAATGTTATTTAAAGCATTACATAGGTTGCAATGCAATGGTATTCGTCTGTTGTTAAGCGATCGCATTGACTCCGGTATTCAGTTAGCCAAACAAATTAAGCTAGCGCTGAAATTCCTGAGCGAGCGATCGCCTGATGAACCTTATGAAAAATTCCGCTTTGATCTCCAAGAACTCGGCTTTGAGCCGGGTTGGGGTAACACTGCGGCGCGAGTTTCTGAAACTTTAGAACTCCTCGACCGACTCATTTACTCTCCAGAACCCGCCATTTTAGAAGCTTTTGTGGCCCGCGTTCCCGCCATCTTTCGCGTCGTCCTCGTTTCTGTCCACGGCTGGGTTGGACAGGAGGATGTTTTGGGAAGAGATGAAACACTCGGTCAAGTTATCTACGTCCTCGAACAAGCTCGCAGCCTAGAAAACGAACTACGCGAACAAATCAAACTCGCTGGACTCGATCAGCTAGGCATTAAACCCCATGTGATTATTCTGACTCGATTAATTCCTAACTGTGAAGGCACATTTTGTAACCTGCCCTTAGAAAAAGTCCAAGATACTGAAAATGCTTGGATATTGCGCGTTCCTTTTGGTGAATTCAATCCAGAGATTACGAATAATTGGATTTCTAAATTCGATATTTGGCCTTATTTAGAACAATTTGCTGTAGATGCACAAAGAGAATTACTAGCTCAATTCCAAGGCAAACCTAATTTAGTTGTTGGCAATTACAGCGATGGTAATTTAGTAGCCTTTCTGCTATCTCGCCGAATGAAAGTCACTCAGTGTAACATTGCCCATTCTTTAGAAAAACCTAAACATCTATTTAGCAATTTATATTGGCAAGATTTAGAAGATAAATATCATTTTTCGGCACAATTTACCGCCGATTTGATTAGCATGAATGCAGCCGATTTTATCATCACATCGTCCTATCAAGAAATTGTCGGTACGCCTGATACCATCGGTCAATACGAGTCATACAAGTGGTTTACGATGCCGCAGTTGTATCATGTAGTTGATGGCATTGATTTGTTTAGTCCTAAATTTAACTTTGTGCCGCCGGGAGTAAATGAAAATATTTTCTTTCCCTACAGCCAAAAAGAAAACCGAGATTCTAAACTTGGCACACAAATCCACGATTTACTCTTTACCCGCGAAGATGCACAAATTCTTGGTTATTTAGAACGCCCCAATAATCGACCAATCTTTGCCCTTGATACCATCAATTCAATCAAAAATTTCACTGGTCTAGCTGAATGTTTTGGTAAAAGTCAAGCGTTACAAGAGCATTGTAACCTGATTCTGTTAACTACTAAACTGCATTTACACGAAGCTAGCAACCCAGAAGAAGCAGAAGAAATTCAAAAACTCCACGACATTATCGACCAATATCAACTCCAAGGCAAGATTCGCTGGGTGGGGATGCGTGTTCCTAGCCGGGACATCGGCGAAGCCTACCGAGTAGTTGCAGATTCTCAAGGAATTTATGTCCATTTTGCCCGTTTTGAATCCTTCGGTCGGAGTATTTTGGAAGCGATGATTTCTGGCTTGCCAACTTTTGCTACTCAATTTGGCGGTTCTTTAGAAATTATCGAGAACAAAGAAAACCAATTTAATGTTAATCCTACAGATTTAGAAGGAACAGCAACGAAAATTTTAGACTTCCTTGAACAATGCGATACTCATGCTAAATACTGGCAAGAAGTTTCAGAATGGATGAGTCAGCGAATTCATCACAAATATAATTGGCATTTACATAGCAATCAATTACTACTGCTTGCGAAAATGTTTAGTTTTTGGAACTTTGTTGCTCCCGAAAATAACGAAGCTAGAGATCGCTACATGGAAACCTTATTTCATCTCATTTATAAACCTAGAGTCGAAAAGATTTTGGAAAAACATCAGGGAGTGGGGAGTGGGGGATGAGGGGGATGAGGCAATACGGTGCGGGTTTTGATCCTCCCGCCTACGGCAACCCCCCTTAAAAAGGGGGTAAATAGGAAGAAAAGCCCCCTTTTTTAAGGGGGGTTGGGGGGATCTCCGAGAGCCAAATATACTAACCGAACCGTATTGGGGGATGAGGGGGATTAGAGACTTGTTCATCCACCTCGGAACTCCGTTAATCCACCTCTGAACTCCGTTAATCCACCTCAAATACTCATTAACGGAGTTCAAAGACTCATTCATCTAGCTCAAAGACTCAAAATCCCGATTCCCCACTCGCCAACTTATGCAAACAAAAGGTCGTTCTCGCCATTTTATCTACACAGACTGGATATTAATCGAAACCCAGTTTGACCCTGAGCAATTGCACTCCAAAGAAACCGTCTTTACAATCGGCAATGGATACTTGGGAACCAGAGGCAGTTTCGAGGAAGGTTATCCTCATGCATTGCCAGCTACTTTTATTCACGGTGTCTACGATGATGTGCCTGTAGTATACACCGAACTGGTAAATTGCCCTGACTGGCTACCCTTGATAGTAATTGTAAATGGCGATCGCTTCCGTCTCGATCGAGGTGAGATATTGCGCTACGAGCGCCAGCTTGATTTAAGCCAAGGACTACTGACTCGGGTTTTGCGTTGGCGCTCTCCCAGTGGGAACACCATAGACATCAGCTTTGAACGCTTTGCTAGTCTTGCAGATCCGCACGTATTGGCGTTACGCTGCCATTTAACACCAATAGATTTTGAGGGATTAATCGAAGTTCAAGCTAGCATCAATGGCTATCCCGAAAATCAGGGTTTCAATCACTGGGAAGAATTAGATCAGGGCAAGACTAACCAAGGAATCTGGTTGCAACGCCGCACGCGCAACTCTCGAATTGAACTCGGTATGGCAGCTAAGTTGACAATATTAGGCACTGAAGCATCTTTGCAAGTCAATACCGCACCTGGTTATCCTACCTTGAGTACAACCTTCTTAGCTAAAGCGCAGCAGACCGTAACGGTGGAAAAACTTGTTACCGTTTTTACCTCGCGGGAGATTGAAGCACCAGTTCCAGCAGCTCGAGAAAAACTCGCACAGCTGCCAGATTATGCAACATTACTAAAAGCTAATGAACAGGCATGGAATGAGGTTTGGCAGCAAAGTGACATCCTGATTGAGGGGGATAGCACAGCTACTTTTGCTGTTCGTTACAATCTGTTTCAACTGCTGATTGCTGCCCCACGGGATGATGACAGAGTGAGCATTCCCGCTAAAACCCTTTCGGGGTTTGGCTATCGCGGTCATATTTTTTGGGATACAGAAATTTTTATGCAGCCTTTGTTTCTGTTTACCCAACCAGCGATCGCCCGCAACTTACTCAGTTACCGTTGGCACACCTTACCAGGAGCTAGACGCAAGGCAGGCCATTACAGTTATAAAGGGGCAATGTTTGCCTGGGAAAGTGCTGATACTGGAGATGAAGTGACACCACGTTGGTCTATCGGCAGTGATTTTTATGGTGAAGACGTGCGGATTTGGTGCCGCGATCGCGAAATTCATATCAATGCAGATATCCCCTACGCAGTCTGGAACTACTGGCAAGCCACTGGTGATGATGACTGGATGCAAAAGTGCGGCGCAGAGATTATCTTAGATGCCGCGCTGTTTTGGGGTAGTCGAGTCGAATTCAATTCTGAGCGCTCGCGGTATGAAATTCAAGGAGTAATCGGAGCGGATGAATACCATGAATTAGTCCACAACAACGCCTTTACAAACCGGATGGCGCAATGGCATTTAGAGAAAGCGATCGCCGTCTATGATTGGCTGGCTGACAAATTTCCCGAACGAGCCATCGAACTAGAACAGAAACTAAAGCTGACCCCAGAGGAGCGATCGCACTGGCAAGAGATCGTCGCCAAAATATTGTTTTTCTATGACCCATCAACAGGACTAATCGAGCAGTGCGAGGGATTTTTCCAATTGGAAGATATCAACTTAGCAGATTATGAACCACGCGATCGCTCCATGCAACCGATCTTAGGTATTGATAAAACCAACAAATCTCAAGTACTCAAACAGCCAGACGTATTAATGCTCCTATATTTAATGCGGGAATCAGCAGATTTTCCCTATAACGAAAAAGCATTGCAGACAAACTGGGACTACTACGCACCCCGCACTGATATTACTTATGGTTCGTCCCTTGGCCCAGCAGTTCAAGCGATTTTAGCTTCCGATTTGGGCAAATCAACTGAAGCTTACGAACAATTTATGCAGGCGTTAATGGTGGATCTTGAAGATAACCGAGGTAATACCAACGATGGAATTCACGGTGCTAGTGCTGGTGGGATTTGGCAAGCTGTAATTTTTGGATTCGGCGGCATCCAATTAACTGAAAATGGCCCTGTAGCCAACCCCCATCTACCCCCTGGCTGGACGCGTCTAAAGTTTAAACTGCACTGGCGCGGGAAATGGCACGACTTCGATTTGCATCCGGTATTGGGCATGGGGCATCCGGTATTGGGCATTGGGGATGAGGATAAGGGAACAAGGAGACAAGGAAACAACGCAGATAACGCAGACAACCAATTCTCAATGCCCAATGCCCAATCCCCAATGCCCAACATCCAAGGATTCATCTTCGATTTAGATGGTGTGCTAACAGATACAGCAGAACTCCACTATCTCGCTTGGCAAAAGCTAGCTGATGAAGAGGGTATACCGTTTAATCGAGAAGCTAACGAAGCTTTGCGGGGCGTATCCCGTCGTGCTTCTCTGATGGTGATTCTTGGGAATAGAGCGTATTCGGAAGCACAAATTGAGGAGATGATGGAGCGCAAAAATCGCTACTATGTGGAATTGATCCAAAACATGACATCCCACGATTTGTTACCAGGTGCGATCGCTTTGTTAGATGAACTGCGGCAAGCTGGTATTAAGATCGGTATTGGTTCAGCAAGCAAAAATGCCCAGACTGTGATTGAGCGATTGGGCATTATGAACAAAGTAGATGCGATCGCTGATGGTTACAGCGTACAAGAACCCAAGCCAGCACCCGACCTCTTTCTGTACGCAGCCAAGCAGCTAGGAATCGAACCAGCGCAATCTGTGGTTGTAGAAGATGCCGCAGCCGGTGTTGAAGCCGCTCTCGCTGCTGGGATGTGGGCAATAGGACTCGGCCCTGTTGAGCGAGTTGGAGCCGCTCATATTGTTTTACCCAGCCTAGAAGGTATTAAATGGGCTGACCTTCGAGAGCAATTGAGTAACATTTCTAAACGAAAACATTAAATATAGCAAGGGATTGGGGACTGGGGACTGGGGACTGGGTGAAAAGCCTTTTTGTGTCTAAGTTGTATCGTCTGTTGATGTCCTAACCACCAAGGCTTGTGCTATAAACGAGAGCTGCTTGATTACTTACAGCAGATTTCCAGGAAGGTGAAATAGACAAAGATTCGTCTTAAAGCCAGATAGAAAGAGTATTTTACTTCTTTTATGCGTAGCCGATTCACCAATTCTTACTCCTGAATTCTGCTGTATTAAAGACTTCTTGCATAAGTCGGTAAAAGGGTAAGGGGGAAAGGGGAAAGGAACAATAAAAACCTTTTCCCTTTTCCCGCCTCTTGCAAAAATTACTTTTGCAAGAGGTCTTAAGTCCTAATCACCCCAAAGAACTAAAACTACCTAAAACTACACTGAAATTACTGATAACTGCTAAACTCCAAAAGCTAATATCGTCTAAGTAGGGAATCTAAAACAAACTCCACTTTAGAAATTAGGAGCAAGAGCGTGAATTCGGACGATTTAGCTTTGCAGATAGAGAACATGCGTAAGCGCGTCGCCCTCTTGCAACGCCAGAACGAACAGCAAAAAGCACAAGCAGATATTCAACTCGTTACCGCAGTATTTCAAGAAGTTTACCTGGCTTTGGAAGAACTTCAACTAGTAAATGAAGATTTAAAGCAGCAGAATGAAGAATTATCCAAAACTCAACAGGCTTTGGTAGCAGAAAATCAACGCTACCAAGAATTATTTGAGGAAGTCCCAGACGCTTATTTTGTGACTGATACAAAAGGGATAATTCAGGAAGCTAACTCAGCCGCTACAACTCTGCTTAACATTTCTAAAAGTTCGTTGTTGGGCAAATCCATAGGGATTTTTGTACTTGAGAAAGAAATAATTGCTTTTCATTTGAAACTAAATCATCTGCGCGATCGCGCTCAATTTCCAGACTGGAAAATGCAAGAATGGGAAGTAACCCTGCGACCGCGTGACAAAACACCTATTATGGCTGCGGTTAAGGTTGCTGCTATCCGCAATCAATCTAGTGAGTTAGTTAGTCTGCGCTGGCTATTGCGCGACATTAGCGAAAGCAAGCGAACCCAAGCCAAGCTGCAATGGGCAGAAGAGGCGATGCGACAAGCGCTTGCTAAAGAAAGGGAGTTTAGCGAACTTAAATCCCGCTTGCTCACTATCACTTCCCATGAGTTTCGCACTCCTTTGGCTACCATCCACTCTTCTGCAGAACTACTAGAACATTATCGCCACCTCTGGAGCGAACAGCGACAACAGACCCACCTGCGTCGCATTCAAAAATCAGTTATGCATATAACCCAGTTATTGGATGATGTATTAGTGGTGAGTCAGGATGAAACAAGCAAGTTAGAGTTTAATCCAACACCGATAAATTTAGTGGAATTTTGCCGCGATTTATTAGAAGAATTACAACAGAGCGATCGCTCCCAACATGCGATCGTTTTTAGCAGTGAGTGCCAATGCACAGAAGCTAATTTAGACGCGAAACTACTACGGCAAATCTTGAGTAATTTATTCTCGAATTGTCTAAAATACTCTCCCATTGGTAGTACAGTTAGGTTTTCTGTAACCACTATCAACGAGCAAGCTATATTTCAGACTCAAGACTCTGGTATTGGCATTCCCGCTTCTGACATTGAACACATCTTTGAACCGTTCCATCGCGCTAGTAATACAGCTAATATCCCAGGAATGGGATTAGGGATGTCCATTGTCAAGCAGGCTGTAGATTTACACGGCGGCGAGATTACAGTTGAAAGTGCGATCGATACGGGAACTACCTTTACAGTCATTCTGCCATTTTCAAGAAATTTCCATGTATAGCTAATTAATAAACTTTTTGCAAAAGTCGGGGTAAAGGTGAAGGGGAAAAGGGTAAAGAAACTCAAAATCCTTTCCCTTTACCCTTTATCCTTTACCCTAAGAGCGCAAAAATATTTTTGCAATAAGTCTAATCACTTTTATTTATCGAATTTAAAAACAAAAGTAATTGCTTGTATGCAAGAAGGTCTTTAAAGTGGAGTAAGCCGGTCAACAATAGGTTGATTGTAAAGTTTTTCTTCGCAGTAGCTTAGGGAAACAAACTCAAAGACTTTGTATCTTTAAATATGAGCTTAAAATATTACGCCTGTGGTAATCTCTAACAAATCAGAATACGCACTTCTAGCCCTGTTAGAGTTAGCAACCTGCTACCCTAACGGTGAAGCCCTACAAATTCGAGAAATAGCGGCATTGCAAGACATCCCGAACCGCTATTTAGAACAACTCCTGGCAACGTTAAGACGTGGAGGTTTAATTAAGAGTATACGCGGAGCCAAAGGTGGCTATGTTCTAGCACGAGATCCCGGAAAGATCACAGTGTTGGATGCTTTTAGCTGTATGGAAGGGTCAGATATTGCTGTATCTCCCTGTGAACCGGCTCCCAACACGGTAGAAGGTGAGCTAATTCAGGAAGTTTGGCAAGAAGCACGTCAAGCTGCTAACTCTGTTTTGGCAAAATATACACTCCAAGACCTTTGTGAACGAAGATCGATCCGACAACAGAAGGAACTAATGTATTACATTTAGGAAGTATAATTACTAGTTCGTAATTTGTAATTTGTAATACTTCGGCTACGCTCAGTACAAGTTCGTAATTCGTAATTCGTAATTAAAAGGGGAAGATGAAAGTAAGAACGAGCAATCTGTGACGCTGTGATATGCCTGAAGTCAATTTTCAACAGCCGATAAATAGTGCTGCTACTCTTGTGGAGAGTTATGCAGCAGGAAAACGGAACTTTAGTAAAGCAGAACTGGGTAATGCTGATTTGCAAGGCATTAACTTGAAAGGATCTGACCTGAGTTATGCTGACTTGAGTGAAGCTAACCTGAGTAACGCTAATTTGAGGGGAACTGATTTGAGCTTTGCCGATTTGAGTCAAGCTAATCTGAAAGATGCCGATCTTAGGGGAGCATTATTGATGTCAGCGAATCTCCGCCAAGCCGCTCTTAAAGGAGCGAACCTGGAAAAAGCAGACTGCGATCGCAACACCCATTTTCCCCAAGATTTCGACCCGATGAAAGCGGGTATGCAGATTAAATTTGAAGATTGATTAATTTAAGTTAAACGATTGTACTTGCCTCAAGATAGAAGATATTTCTCTCAAAAGAGTTGTATTTTGGGAGAAAAGCCTATCTATGAGGTTGACAATGGAGGCGAAAAATGAAACCCTCAACCGACGCGCACCACTAATCACTGCTGGCATTTTTCTTGGTGTGGGTCTTGGAGGGTTTATTGATGGAATTTTACTGCATCAAATCCTCCAGTGGCATCACATGCTCAGTAACATCAGGCCTCTGACAAATAGGGCGAATATAGATTTGAACATGGTGTGGGATGGATTATTTCATACCTTGGATTGGGTATTCACCGCGACTGGACTTGTGTTACTATGGCGTGCTGGAAGACGTGATGATGTTCCTTGGTCATCACAGACCTTTATTGGATCGATACTGATTGGTAGTGGATTGTTTGACTTGATTGAAGGTTTAATTGACCATCAAATTCTGGGTGTTCATCATGTTAAACCAGGCCCAAATGAGTTAGCTTGGGATCTAGGATTTCTGGCATTCGGTGCGCTACTTGTTCTCATCGGCTGGCTAATGATTAAAAAAGAGTCAAGAGTCATTAGTCATTAGTCATTGGTCATTGGTCATTGGTCATTGGGCATTGGGCATTGGGCATTGGGCGTTAGAGTGCTGAGTTAGGAGTTAGGAGTTAAGAGTTAAGAGTTTTGTTTATCTCCTTGTCCCCTGCTCCCCTGCTCCTCTGCCCCCTGCCCCTCTGCTTCCCTGCTCCAACTCATTACTCATCCGCTCCCCCACTCCCCGCTCCCTCCTATGACAGATACTTTTGAAAAAACTAGCTGGAATTGGCATTTGTCTCAATTCCAACAACAAGCGGGTGAATGGTGGGAATACCAGTTTTACCGCTTTGAACGGGCTTTACCAGAATTGCCTACTGGATGGTCAATTAGCCCAAGGCTTAGTGAATTGCTGAAATTATTGTTTTGGCTAGTACTGGGATTATTTGTAGCGTGGGTGGGTTGGCGATTATGGCGAGAATTCAGTCCCTATATATATTCTTGGCTAAATAGAAGTGGCAATCTCACTGATTTTCGCGTCAAAACTCGCTCTAATGAGTCATCCATAGCCCTTTTGTTGGAGCGATCGCAAGAATTTTATCGTCAAGCTAACTACCGTGAGGCTTGCCGTTGTGTTTATTTAGCGATGTTGCAGCAGTTGGATAAAAATGCGATTGCACCCCACAAACTCAGCCGTACTGATGAAGAATATTTGCAATTGCTGCGATCTTCTGTGACTTCCATACAGCCTTATGAAACTTTAATTACTACTCACGAGCAATTATGTTTTAGTAATGCTGAAATTTTGCCAGACAATTATGAGCAATGTCGGCAAGCCTATCGAGAAATTTCCCCAGAATGAAAAAGAGACGTTACAATGCAACGTCTCTACACAAAACAAACAATATTTTATATAGCAAGGGACTGGGGACTAGGGACTGGGGACTGGGTGAAAAGCCTTTTTGTGTCTAAATTTGATCGTCTGTTAATGTCCTAACCATTTTGGCTGTTGCTATATGAAGAATTCAGAACTTAGGAGCAAAGCCGGAGACGCTTTGCCAAGGCGTCAGAATTCATACTGAATTCTGTACGAGTGGGTGACGAATATTGGTTAAAAGCGAGTGAAATAGTGGGCGGAAAAAATTAAAATATTCTCGCTTTAAAACTCTATCTCTTTATGGGTAGAGTATTCACCAATTCTGAATTCTGTATTTTGACTCCTGTTTTATTTGGTGAGATTTGCGATCGCCTTGTCCACAGCTTGCAAGGCAGTATTGACTTCCGCCTCTGTAACAATTAACGGTGGCACAAACCGGACAACTTTTGGCCCCGCTGGTACCAACAATACACCCTCCTTGATAGCAGCATTGACGACATCGGCTGCGGTTATCTCGATGTCGGCTCGTAACTCCAAACCGTTGATTAAACCCCAACCCCGAACTTCGCCAATGTGCTGAGGATATTTTGCGGCGATCGCCTTCAATCCAGATCGTAATTGTTCGCCCCTGTCTTGCACATTCTGCAAAATATTTTCTTTTTCCAATGTCTGGCAAACACTGAGTGCTACACCACACACAAAAGGATTTCCGCCAAAGGTGCTAGCGTGTTCCCCTGGTTGAAAAACATCGCAAAATTTCTTGCTCATCATTGCACCGATGGGGACACCTCCACCTAAGCCTTTAGCACTGGTGAAAATATCCGGTTCAACGCCGAGATGTTCGTAAGCCCATAATTTGCCACTACGCCCCATACCAACTTGCACTTCGTCGAAAATCAACAAAACGCCAGTTTCATCGCAAATTTGCCGGAGCTTTTTGAAGTAGGCAACATCTCCCGGACGGACACCGCCTTCTCCCTGCAATGGCTCAATCAGAATCGCCGCTACCCGATAATCGCCTTCATCCAACTCGCTAATCGCCACTTCCACAGCGTTAATATCGTTGTAATTTACGTAGTGGAACCCAGGAACCAAGGGATCAAAATATTTTTGATACTTCGGTTGTGCAGTGGCGGTAATCGTTGCCAAAGTCCGTCCGTGGAAACTGGCATTGGCGGTTAAAATAATCGGTTTTTCAATGTCTAATACTGTGTGGGCGTATTTCCGCGCCAGTTTAATTGCGGCTTCGTTAGCTTCAGCACCAGAGTTGCAGAAAAATACGCGATCGGCACAGGAACGATCGACAAGCCATTTTGCCAATTCACCTTGCTCAGGAATGTAATACAAATTAGAGACATGGTGCAGCTTTTGGATTTGGCGTGTTACCGCTTCTACCATCGCTGGGTGGGCATGTCCTAAAGTACAAGTAGCAATTCCCGCTACAAAGTCCAGATATTCCCGCCCCTGCGTATCCCAAACCCGACATCCCGCACCCCGTTCTAGGGCTAAGGGAAACCGAGCGTAGGTAGACATGACAGCTTCATTAAAGCTATCTGTATCAAAGGGACTAGATGCTGACCCTGAATCTGGGGGGATGGTGGCTTGGTCAACGAGAGTTTGTAGGCTCACTACCGCTCCTCCTGAAAGTTTTTCATTATATAGTTATTTACTAGTTTCCTAGAAATCCCTAAAAAATACTTTTTATTTAGCACAACTCGTACTTCTTCTTAAACTAACGTTTATATGACCTCAAAGGCCTAGCAGTGGTGAAAAAAAACTCCCCTTTGGGATGAAGGGAGTTTAGCGAGAAATTGAAAATAGTTACTGACTGAGTAGTCCAACAACCATTTCAAGGTGCATCTTAGCTTTGTGCAAATTCAGCAGGTTCTCTTGGTCAAATCTATCAGGGTAAGCCATTCTCCTACCTTCCAAGGTTATTTTGATGAGTGCTGCTTGCTCATCTGTGGGTGAATTCATTTCATCTATCACCCCTTCAAAAAATTGAATGGCGCTAAGTCCAGGAGATTTTAATCCCCTTTCTTCTCTTAGCTGCCCAAGTGCTAGCTGAGGGAATGCCATCAGAGAAGTAAGGTAGCTGACTTTGTATGCCGCACTGCCTGTAGGTTTAACACCGTATCGACGGCATAAGTCACGTAATTCTGGGATGGTTTTGATTTCTAACTCGGAACGCGTGAACATAAAATAGAGTTACCTCTTGTAAAAGTGGTATCGGTAGGTAACAACTTTTCCAGGGATGATACCTACCGATTTAAACTCTATTTCCTTGTATACATCAAATCAAGCCTTATTTATATCTCTCAACAATGCCTAACCCCAAGGGTAACCCTCAAAATTTTGAATCATCTCAACCAAGTAGAGAGTTAACCGATAATCTGAGTTTCCGGGTTACTAAGGAAATGAAGGAAGAGGTGAAAGCACAAGAAGACCCTCCAGAATTCTGTAGACGCGCTATCCAAGAAGCACTAGATAAGAAAAAAGGTAAGTAGTCCTGAGTTATTGGACTATTAATATAGATAACTTTAAAGTTAGTAGAAAACTAGAAAAAGTAGGCTAAAAGTACTATTTTTACGTCATTCTCAACACTTGAGCAAAAATATCAACGTATCCAAAAAGAGTTGATGGCTGGGGCGATCGCTCTTGGTGGTGTTTTCTTCATTGGCACTTTGTGGTACTGGTTAGTGGAGGGCTGGTCATGGGAAGATGCAGCTTACATGACAGTTATCACCTTAGCCACTGTGGGATACGGAGAGACGCACCCACTCGGTAGCCGAGGACGATTATTTACAATTGCCCTGATTTTGTTGGGTGTAGTCAATATCGGTTACATTGTCAACAGATTTACAGAAGCGATCATTCAAGGGTATTTTCAAGAAGGAATTCGGCTACAACAACAGAGGCGGTTAATGGAATCCTTAACAGAACACTACATCATCTGTGGATTTAGTCGGACTGGTCGGCAAATTGCCAAGGAATTTCGGACAGAAGGTGTAGCTTTTGTAGTAATTGATTCGGAGACTGAATCAATCCAAAGGGCGCAAGCTGAAGGTTATACAGCATACCAAGGTGACGCTACATTAGATGACACACTCCTAAAAGTTGGTATTGAACGGGCGATGTGTATTGTTGCAGCCCTTCCCTCTGATGCTGAAAATTTATACATCGTATTATCAGCAAAAACGCTGAATTCAGGAATTCGGGTGATCGCACGGGCAAGTACAGAAGAAGCTTTGCAGAAGTTACGACGCGGTGGTGCAGATGAAGTGATATCCCCCTATATTACTGGTGGGAAGCGCATGGCTGCTGCGGCTCTCAGACCCCAAGTATTGGACTTTGTAGATGGGATTTTGACTGGTGCAGACCGCCAGTTGTATATGGAAGAATTTTTACTCGACCCGGCTTTTTGTCCTGTTGTGGGTCAAAGTTTGCAAAAGGCGAGATTGCGATCGCAATCTGGAGCATTGGTTCTGGCAATTCACCGTGTTGATGGGACTTTAATCGGTGGCCCCACTGGCGATACGATTTTAATGCCGGGAGATCGGCTAATTGGTATGGGTACAGCAGAGCAGTTGAGTAGCCTGAATCAAATTCTCGGCCCAATGAATTCCAAGAAACTGCGACCACCAAAAAATATTTAATTTTATTTATAGCCGTAGTCACATAGGTTAGAACAGTGTTGAGCGCTCAAAGCCTTGACAAAACTGGGTTTTTACTCAGCATGGGCTAAACCTTAGCTATCCGCTAACAGCACTTTGCTATAATTACTTTTTTATACTATTTAGCTATTGTGTATATAGTCTAATTGCGTAAGCAGATTTAGACTTTCCCAAATCGCCGCTCCCGTTGTTGGTAGGCACACAGGGCACGGTGGAACTCAGCACGGTCAAAATCGGGCCAGAGAGTATCGCTAATATAAATTTCTCCATAAGCCATTTGCCAGAGAAGAAAATTAGAAAGACGCATTTCTCCGCTTGTGCGAATTAACAAATCTGGGTCAGTCATTCCGGCTGTGTATAAGTGGCTTTCAAAGACGTGTTCATTAATTTCATTGGGTTGTAGCATACCTTGCTGGACAAGTTTTGCGATCGCTTGACAAGCTTGTAAGATTTCCTGCCGTCCGCCATAATTAGTTGCTACCGAAAACCGGATACCGCGATTATCCTTAGTTTCTTCCATTGAACGGAAAATTTCTTGTTGAAGCGATCGTGGCAGGTCTTGCAAATTCCCTACAAACTTAATTTGAACATTCTCTTCTATCATTTCCCGCAGTTCTTGGCGCAAAACTCTTTGAAACAGAGTCATCAAAAAATCTACTTCTTCCTGCGGTCTTTTCCAATTCTCCGTTGAAAAAGCATAAGCTGTCAGTGCCTGAATTCCCCAATCCTGACAGCAGCGAAGTAAATCCTTGAGAGCATCTACTCCTCGCTTATGACCCATAATTCGGGGTAGACCCTGACGTTTAGCCCATCGACCATTACCATCCATAATCACCGCAACGTGCTGCGGCAATAGTTCTCGTTTTAAATCGGTAGGTAAATCTTGCAGTTTAGTTTGTTGTAGTGTCATTTTTTATCTCGAGAAGCGGTCGATGGTAATCTGAGTAAACGTGAAACTAGTGTTAGTGTCTTCCCACCTATCCGACGAACAAAACTCAACAGACCAGGAGCAACTGCTTCCCTATCCACGGTTGGGGACAAAACAGCCTCTAATGACTCTTTCAGTTTCCTAATCGTCAGCGGTCTATTTAGGGTTCCCCGTTCCGCTAAGGAAATAGAACCCGTTTCTTCAGAGACAACAACACAAATGCAATTTTCGACCCGCTCAGTAATTCCCATTGCTGCCCGGTGGCGTGTTCCCAGCTGGCGCGAGGCTGTGCGTCCCGAAAGTGGTAAAATTATACCTGATGACACGATCCGTGAGCCACGAACCAATGTTGCTCCATCGTGTAACAAAGTTTTCGGCTGAAAAATTGTCTGGATTAGTTCTTTAGAAACTTCCGCATTTAGCTTTACTCCTGGCACAGAAAAATCTCGCTCATCAATTGGCCCTGTGGTTTCCACAATTAGTAAAGCTCCAATGCGGTTTTTTGACAATTCTTTAACAGCCTCAACAATTTCATCAATTACGCTATCAGATTTGGGGATTGCCAGACGGTCGGGTTGAAACATCTGGCGGAATTCGCCACGCCCCAATTGCTCCAAAAACCGCCGAAACTCTGACTGTAGAGCAACTGCCATCGCTACAGCACAACCAATCACCAACTTTTCTAGTACAAAACTTAGCAGAGGTAGTCCGAATCTGCCACTGAGTGCTGAGGCTAGCATTAAGATAATGAATCCTCGCACCATCCATAGTGTCCGGCGCTCACTAATAATAACTAGTATCATGTACGTCAGCGCCAGCACTAACACAATATCCAGAGTCCCAAGTAGCAAGGACTGTGACCACCCCAGGTTTGTCAGCCATTGCTTCCACCAATCTCTCATGACATCTGGATTAAACTTTTGCCTCTAATTTACAGTTGGTCATTTGTTATTTGTCCTTTGTCATTTGTCCTTGGTCATTTGCAAATGACCAATGACTAATGACCAAGGACAAATGACTATTTCTTTAGTCTTTCTGGTAGGCGATCTTGTCGAATTAAATCTTCATAAGTTTCACGTTGCAAAATTAAATTTGCTTCGCCATTTGCCACTACGACTGCTGCCGGTCGAGGCAAGCGGTTGTAGTTAGATGCCATACTGTAATTGTACGCACCAGTTCCCATAACTACGAGAATATCCCCTGGTTCAGTCTTTGGGAGTAGAGCATTTTTAATCAGAATATCTCCTGATTCACAATGTTTACCAGCAATTGTGACTGTTTGGGTTAAAGGTGAAGACATTTTATTGGCAACTACTGCCCGATAAACTGATTGGTAAGTAATCGGTCGGGGATTATCAGACATTCCCCCATCGATCGCTACATAGGTACGAATTTCTGGGATAACTTTGGATGAACCAATAGTATAAGCAGTGACGCAAGCTGTGGCAATTAGCGATCGCCCCGGCTCGCTAAGTAATTTTGGCAAAGGCAGATTTTCGGCTGCACAAGCTGCTTGAATTACTTCACAAATCGACTTGACCCATTCTTCAATGCTGGGGGGATCGTCTGATTCTATATATTTAATCCCTAAACCGCCACCAACATTTAACTCTGTAATATTTAAACCATACTTCCTGGCATCCCGGAGCCATTGCACCATAACAGCCGCCAAATCTTGATGCGGTTGGCGCTCAAAAATTTGAGAACCAATATGAGCGTGTACTCCTACGCAATTGAGCGCAGGTTGTTGACTGACAAAGGTAAAAACTTCATCTAAATCGTTGGGATCAAAGCCAAATTTACTATCTAAGTGTCCCGTGCGAATATATTCGTGAGTGTGGCACTCAATACCGGGAGTTAGCCGTAGCATGATGCGGATTGCTTGATCGGTTTGGGCGATTTCCACAAGGGTATGCAACTCATACCAGTTATCCGCCACAACGGTAACACCAGACTCGATCGCTAGAATTAATTCTTCACGAGATTTATTATTTCCATGAAGGTAAATTTTCTGGGGACTAACACCCGCTTGTAAGGCGGTGTAAAGTTCGCCTCCAGAAACTACATCGATTCCCAGACCCTCAGAAGCGGCGATCGCACAAACTGCTAAACAATTCCAAGCTTTTGAGGCGTACAATACTTGAGATTCACCCTTGTAGTATTGCTTGAAAGCATCTCGGTATTGCTGACAAGCCGAACGCAGGGTTTCTTCATCTAAAATATATAAAGGTGAACCAAACTGCTCAACTAGGGTTGTGACATCACACCCACCAATTTCCAAGAGGTCACGATCATGAACTCTGGCAGTCAAGGGTAAAAGTTCTTGATTAGGCGATGGATTTGCACTGGTGTCGTGCCTTTGAGGTAAATATTGACTTCCAGAATGTTGAACCCCAGTGGGGTGAGTCGATACCATAACTATAAAAGTTTTCCTTGTTCAAATTACGGGCTTTGAGTTCGTCTCCCGATTCCCAGTTTACAAAGGGTTTGTAACGTTATTCAATAAATGTGATTTCATTAGACTTAGAAATTAAATTACTGACACTAGAAAATCTCACTGCTATTTTGGAACTCGATCGAGCTTGTTTTGGCGGACTTTGGACTCTGGAGGGCTACAAACGAGAATTGGATAGTCCCAACAGCGATTTACTCGGTTTATTTTCTTCCTCCTCCAGCACAAGTTTGCTAGGAATGGGTTGCTTTTGGTCAATTTTAGAGGAAGCCCATATTACAATTTTGGCAGTTCATCCCGAATATCAGCGTCAAGGAATGGGCGCGGCTTTATTATATTCACTCATTAAGACAGCTTGCGATCGCAAAATGGAGCGAGCTACCCTCGAAGTACGAGCTTCCAACCTGGGGGCTATATCTTTATATCAAAAATTTGGCTTCAAAACAGCTGGGCGACGGCGGCGTTACTACCAAGATAACGATGAGGACGCTTTAATCCTTTGGCTTCCAGATTTACAACACCCGAAATTTCAAGCAACTTTAGACCAGTGGTATTCCATTGTCAGCGATCGCCTCGAAAAATCCTCTTGGCACTTGCTTTTTAAGTAAGTCCGCGAGAAGATGTACGACTATATTATTGCGTTCGCCCCTAGCGTTCTTGAAAGGTACGGAGCAAAGCAAAGTGTTCGCGGAGCGTTCCCGAAGGGTAGCAATTACATGGGTTTTGAAGGTTTTACATTTTGTTATATAGTTAGCTTTATTTGTACCTACCTATTTAGTTGGGTATGAGTAATTTTGAACTATTAGGGCTTGCGATCGGCTTCAGCAAAAAAATGTAACTTTGCCGTACCTATTTTTATTTAAATATTTTATTAAAAAATTCAATTATATAAATAAATTATATATTAATTATTTTTGCTTGATATGAAAAAATATATATGTTAAATATAAATGTTTGGGATTGAGTCAAAAAACCCTTAATCTAAGCAGTGAACTGTTTGTAATAAATCCCAAAAACGCTGGTAAACTAAAGCTCCTCAGTACACTAGCAACATAGAAGTAGTCAATAGTTAACAATTAGTCCATCAACCCAAGTCATAGGTTCAGGATGTCTATAATCTGTTATACAGGCATCCAAAAGCTTTGCCTGTGCTAAAATCAGCATACCGGCACGACCGCAGATGATGGGATAAAGCCATGTTTGAGCGCTTCACAGAAAAAGCCATTAAGGTAATCATGCTGGCCCAAGAAGAGGCCCGCCGTTTAGGTCACAACTTTGTCGGAACCGAGCAGATCCTCCTGGGTCTGATTGGCGAAGGCACTGGAGTGGCTGCTAAGGTGCTGAAATCAATGGGCGTCAATCTCAAAGATGCCCGAATTGAAGTTGAAAAAATTATAGGACGGGGATCGGGCTTTGTTGCCGTGGAAATTCCGTTTACGCCACGGGCGAAGCGAGTTTTAGAACTTTCCCTAGAAGAAGCACGCCAACTAGGGCATAACTACATTGGCACCGAGCATCTGCTGTTGGGCCTAATCCGCGAAGGGGAAGGCGTCGCAGCCAGGGTGCTAGAAAACCTCGGTGTGGATCTATCTAAGGTAAGAACCCAAGTCATTCGGATGTTGGGAGAAACTGCCGAAGTTTCACCAGGCGGTTCATCCGGGCGCACAAAAACTCCTACTCTGGATGAATTTGGTTCAAACCTGACCCAAATGGCAATAGACAATAAGCTCGATCCGGTGGTAGGACGCGCCAAGGAAATTGAGCGAGTGATCCAGATATTGGGTCGCCGAACCAAAAATAACCCAGTGCTGATTGGGGAACCAGGGGTTGGTAAGACTGCAATTGCAGAAGGTTTAGCTTCACGCATTGCCACTAAAGATGTCCCTGACATCCTGGAAGATAAACGCGTCGTCACCTTAGATATTGGTTTGCTTGTAGCAGGAACAAAGTATCGAGGTGAATTTGAAGAACGCTTGAAAAAAATCATGGATGAAATCCGCTCGGCGGGTAATGTCATTCTCGTGATTGATGAGGTACACACCTTAATTGGTGCGGGTGCGGCAGAAGGTGCGATTGACGCAGCAAATATCCTCAAGCCAGCTTTGGCTAGAGGTGAGTTGCAGTGCATCGGTGCTACAACCCTAGATGAATACCGGAAGCACATCGAGCGAGATGCAGCGCTAGAGCGACGTTTCCAACCAGTAATGGTTGGCGAACCTACAGTTGATGAAACAATTGAAATTTTATATGGTTTGCGCGAACGCTACGAGCAACACCACAAACTGAAAATCTCTGACGAAGCATTGGTAGCGGCGGCGAAATTGTCAGATCGTTACATTAGCGATCGCTACCTCCCAGATAAAGCCATCGACTTGGTTGATGAAGCTGGTTCTAGAGTGCGCTTGATTAACTCCCAGCTGCCACCCGCAGCCAAAGAGTTAGACAAAGAGCTGCGTCAGATATTAAAAGAAAAAGATGACGCGGTGCGCTCTCAAGACTTTGACAAAGCTGGAGAATTGCGCGATCGCGAAATGGAAATCAAAGCCGAAATCCGGGCGATCGCTCAAAGCAAGACCAATGCAACTGGCTCTGAACATGAAGAACCCGTAGTTACAGAAGAAGACATTGCCCACATTGTCGCTTCTTGGACTGGGGTACCGGTGAACAAACTCACCGAATCTGAATCTGAAAAGCTGCTGCACATGGAAGACACCTTGCATCAGCGTTTAATTGGTCAAGACGAAGCTGTGAAAGCAGTTTCACGGGCAATTCGTCGCGCTCGTGTCGGTTTGAAAAATCCCAATCGACCCATAGCTAGCTTTGTCTTCTCTGGGCCTACTGGTGTAGGTAAAACCGAGTTGGCGAAGTCATTGGCTGCCTACTTCTTTGGTTCCGAAGAAGCGATGATCCGCTTAGATATGTCTGAATACATGGAGCGTCACACCGTCAGCAAGCTGATTGGTTCGCCTCCAGGTTATGTTGGTTATAACGAAGGTGGTCAGCTGACCGAAGCCGTGCGGCGGCGTCCTTACACCGTGGTGTTATTCGACGAAATCGAAAAAGCCCACCCCGATGTATTCAACATGCTGCTGCAAATTTTGGAAGACGGTCGGTTAACTGATGCTAAAGGTCGCACGGTGGACTTTAAGAACACCTTGCTGATTTTAACTTCCAATATTGGTTCTAAGGTAATTGAAAAAGGCGGTAGCGGTATCGGCTTTGAATTCTCCGAAGATGCTAGCGAGTCAACTTACAACCGGATTCGCTCTTTGGTGAACGAAGAATTGAAGCAGTACTTCCGTCCAGAATTCCTCAACCGACTCGATGAAATTATCGTCTTCCGTCAGTTGAGCAAGCCGGAGGTGACCCAAATCGCCGAAATTATGCTCAAGGAAGTATTTGGTCGTCTCACTGAAAAGGGTATCACCTTAGAAGTTAGCGATCGCTTCAAGGATCGGTTGATTCAAGAAGGTTACAGTCCCAGCTACGGCGCAAGGCCATTACGTCGGGCAATTATGCGCCTGTTAGAAGATAGCCTAGCAGAAGAAATTCTGTCTGGTCGTATTAAGGATGGTGATACAGCCTTGGTTGATGTGGATGAAAATGGCGTTGTGCAAGTTAGTTCTCAACAGCGTCGGGAATTATTGCCCCAAGGCGTTGAGTAAGATTTAGGGTTTGGGATTTAAATCTCAAATAGAAAATTAGAAAACGGTAGAGTATTTATTGCTCTACCGTTTTTTGTGTTATTTGATAATTTGCTTATTGAACTTTACGCCAAGCCGAAGTAACAGTTTTAGTTCCTGGTACTAGTTCAATCAGACCCTGCTCTCTAAGTCTATTAAAAGCCGCTTTGATAGTACTTTCAGAATCTACACTGGCGATTTGTCGTGCAATTTTGTTAGTTACATTTTCATGATCATTTAAGTATTCCATAATTGTTGATTCAATGGAAGCAAGGGGTTCATGTCGAATATAAACAGTTACTGAGTTTTCTTGTTCAAGAATAACAGGAACCTTAAGTCTTAAACGAGTCATCGCATCAAAAGCTGTGTTTAAACCCTCACCCACGTCTTTATTGGGTGCTTCAGGAAATCTGTTAATAAGGCGTACTATTACACCATTCCTCGCAAACTGTTCTTTCAAAATGTTATCTATTGTGATATGTCCGGGTAATCTACCGGGACTTTCAACTTCTACACGATTATCAAAGATGCGAATTTGCACGTCTTTTAAAATGCTATAGTCCCTATGAAGCACTGCATTAGTAATAATTTCATGTAAAACCTCATCAGGATATTCGATATGTTGTAACCTTCCTGCTTCCAATTTTGGGATTTCTTCAACTATATTCTTTGTCTTCTTTACTGCCTCAATAATTTGATCGTACAAGCAGCCTTCAATGGTTATCGGATCAAAAGCCAAATTCTCCCTCCGACCTTCTTCATCAGCAGTCTTGTATCTATAGACTTTAACTCCGCATCTTTTCGGTAGTAAAGCTTGTGGTTCCTCAGAGAAAAGAAGAACACCAGCAACAGTTGGCTTTCCATTAATAATCAACTGTTGTTTTTTTAACCACTGTTCTGGCTCTGCTGACGGTATCACGCGAAGCATAAAATTAAGAATAGGAAGAGAGTTTGTAATAACTTCTATATTAGCCTTGACTGTAGATGTCTCAAAAGAATCTATACCCTTGTCAAGCTTGAGGCGTGCAAGTTTTTCTTCTGTATCCTGTGGGAGATTTTGTGCTCCAAGTCGCAAATATGGAATAGGCTTGTCCAAAGCTTTAACGATTTCTCGCGTTTTGTTAATGTCTATTTGAAGAACTAGCCCTAAACAACTATCACAGGACAAGAAGGTATAGCTATAGTACTGACCTAGTGGGAATAGTTCCTGAAAAACCTGCAAATGAGCATTTGCATCTTCTTGATCAGCAAAGCCACGCCAAGTACGTTGATTTTTCCTATCAATTTCAGTTTCATCAATTCCAATATAAACTTCACCACCACTAGCATTTGCAAATGCAGATAGAGAGCGAGTTAGTTTCGCTGGCTTTATGTCTATTGATTTCAAGTCTAAAAAGTGGCTTTCCTCAGATGAGAGAATTTGACTAACCTGCTCATAATTAATCTTTTCAACTTTAATTGACATAAGAATTTTTCAGTTACGACTTTAGTATTAAGTAAGAATTATAGTACTCGACTATAAGTGTAGTTACTCAGCTATCGCCTCAGCCTAATGCCACAATCAATATTTATATCAGTTTTATCACATGCTCCTATGCATATCTTTATCTTCAATCAATCGACTGATTCTGAATAAAACCTGAAGTGCCCTTAAAATGAGAAAATATAAAGAATTATTAAGAGGAATCAATCGTTATGAGTGGGATAGTTGCTAAGTGAACGATTGACGAATATCACCGCATGATTGACGCTGGTATTCTGAGCGATCGCCTTTTATAGGTATTGCTCTGGACCTGGATATTGCAAAGCAAAACCTATTTGTTTAGCCTACTCAAGCAGCAGAGGTTTTTATTTTTTCAACAGAGGCTACTTAACACTTCGCTATGCGGAATAAGTAATAGGATAGGTTGGGTTGAAGAGGTTTGCCCTGAACTGAATTGTGGGATGTCTCCAGATAAAGTGAGGAGGTTTACATTGCATTGCTTTTCTCTTAAAAAAATTCCTTAATTCATTACGTAAAAACAGAAAATTTCTGTTATTTTGCCTTTTTCAACAGTAAAATTTAAACCTCCAGGGCTGGGTTTTTCAACTATATAATTTAAATTAGTAACTTTACCATTTTGGGAAATTTCAGTTTTTCCATAAGTTCTAATCACTTTTGATTGTTTGTCACCTACTTTTACTCCATCTATGGTGGAATATTTAGAACGAGTTGCTTTGATTTGATAAACAGTAAAGTTACCTGGTTTAGCACCTTCATCTAAATCAACTGTGATTCCTGCATATTTCAGAGTACGAACTTTACCAATAGCAGCTATAAAGCCATTTTCTACTTTTACAGGTTTACCTAAAATTTTTCTGACTTGTGCTTCGGACATAGAAAGTTTTACCCCACCTATTCCTAGACGTTCAATAGTTATTCCTGTTGATTGATTGTTAAGATTCTGAGAAATTTGATAATTAGTGGTGGTAGCAGTTACTTGACTATGGGTGTAGCTAGTTAAGGGAATAACAAAAGTAGCGATGCCTATGGCGGACTGCGCCAACACCAACGAAATTTCTCTTAACATAATTGCATACTCGACTATTTTATAGTTACCAAGCTGTTACCTCAGCCTGTGTATCAGTATTATCACATGCTTTCTGGCATATCTTTATCTTCAATCAATCGACTTATTCTGAATTACACCTAAAGTACCTTTAAAATGGAAAAATATTAAGAATTATTAGGAGGAATCAATCGTCATGAGTGTGATAGTTGCTAAGTGGACGATTGACGAATATCACCGCATGATTGACGCTGGCATTTTGAGCGATCGCAAAGTTGAACTACTTAAAGGAGAAATTGTCGAAATGTCGCCGGAAGGAGAACCTCACGCTTATAGTAGTGGCGAAGCTGGTGACTATTTAGCAAAGTTATTGGCTGGACGCGCTAAAATTCGTCAAGCTAAACCAATTACTCTACCCAACGACTCGGAACCCGAACCAGATATTGCTATTGTCCAACCTTTAGGACGCGAATATCGACAGCATCATCCCTATGCAGAAAATATTTTCTGGTTGATTGAGTACGCTAACTCTAGTTTAGAAAAGGATTTAGAGACAAAAAGCAAAATCTATGCAAAAGCAGGTATCTTAGAATATTGGGTTGTCAATCTAAAAAAGTTACACTTGGTGGTGTATCGAGAAATCTTACATGGAGAGTATGTGACAAAACTGACATTGACCGAAGGAATAATTCAACCGCTTGCATTCCCAGATGTTTCTGTTGCAGTGGAACAAATTATTAACAGCTAAGATAATTTACAGCCTTTTTTACCTTTTTGAACCACAAGAAGGTAAAAACACGAAATTGGACTGATTGTGCCCCGCTACGTTAACGCATCTCTATAAGGATTCTGGATAACGCATATTTAATTTCACCAGATGTCTAATAATCATTCTTAAGATATTTGATGCAGAGACACGATTTTACTCGCATCTCTACAATGTCTTTTCATGAGTTTTATTCTGCGTTCACAAATTCCAAATATCCATTGCTAAGTTCTTTAACTGCCAAATCATAAAATTGCTTACCATGTTCTGGCGTTGCTAAAGCCGGATTTGATCCCATACGTCCATCTGGATAACGCACTCGAAAGTCAGCAGCGCTATAAATCTGATGTCCGCTTGCAACTTCTGGTGAAAGGAGTGCTTGCTTAATCGCCTCTGGATAAACGTACTGGGTGAGGGCTACTTCACTTGGCGTTGCATGAGAACCTTCTTGATCCCCATATAATTCTTTAGCTAGCTTATATACAGAACCGCACATAAACCAGTTTGCCACTTGACATTGCACCTGTTGAGCATTGGCAATCTGCAAATCTTCTAAATGAGCATAAGTTTCTGAGAAAGCAGCTTTCAGGGTAGCAATATTCCCACCGTGTCCGTTAATAAAGTAGAATTTGCTAAAACCAGCTTTTGCTAAACAAGTTACATAATCTCGCACTACTTGAATTAAAGTGCTGGGACGCAGACTAATTGACCCAGGAAAAGCAGTATGATGTAGTGCCATCCCCACATTGATTGTAGGGCCAACGATCGCTTGGGTTGCATCACCTACACCACGAGCGATCGCTTCTGCACAAATAGCATCAGTACCAATTAACCCTGTTGGCCCGTGTTGTTCTGTAGAACCAATAGGGAAAATAATCCCCTTTGACTGCTGTAAATAAACTTCGACTTCTTGCCAAGTACTTAAATGCAGTAACATTTAATCATTTTCCTCAATAAAATTGCGGTGGGATCAAACATTTTGCTGCTAAACTCCCACTAACACGATTATGAACTCTCTGGATTTTCTCTGCTGGCGATCGCACAAAATCCCCGACAACTTTTGCGAAATCGGGGATCTTTGTTTTATACCAAATTTGGAGAGAATTAGACGATCTATTTCTACGAATATTTTTTAGGTAATGGAGTCGCAACGAGTTTTGACAGAGATATATATAAACAATTTACCGATTCTGCCATTTTATCCTACGATACTCGTCGGTAAACTTCCATAATATAAATCAAAATTGATTTATGAAATCTTGCTTTTCTGGATAATCAAGAAAAAAAGTCGCTCAATTTTGATTTTTTACTACTCGAAGTAATAATGCTTTTTTACGTTACTTGTAATTTACCATGTACAGGACATACCAGCGGGGAAAATGACTAAATCGCCTTTACCCATTTGCACTGGTTTTCCGCCATCAGGAGTAACAAGTACGTCACCTTCCAAAAAATAGCAAGTTTCTTGAGAATCATAAGTCCAATGAAATTTGGAAACTTCATTTTTCCAAATTTCCCATTTAAATACACCTAATTCATTGAAATATTCAAGTCTTAAGTTGCTGCTCAATTTTAATTTCCATATTAGTTATTTCTCGTTATATTCAGCAGTAAGATTGAATATCTTCTCCACACTGATCTACTAAATAACACAAAGCGCGAAAACGCAAGTAGACAAGTTCGTTATAAAGCGGATTCAGTTTACACATTGGCGGAATGTGTCCTATTTTGCGACCAAAAAGCATGACATCACGCTCAAATGGACACTGGGCGGGAATTAATTTAGCAATAAATTTAGCTAATTTCCGATTCTGAATCTCAATTTTGTCGAGCCATTGACGTAATGGTTGCAGTAAATCTAATTTTGGTTGAGCAAATTGCTTTTTACTAGCTGTTTGATTTTTTTCTTCTAAAGGTTTAATGAAAGCAGGCAGAAAAATACGTTGATTCTGTGTTTTAAGCATAGTTTTAGGCAAGGTTTTCCTTGTGAATATGAACTATTTGCCGATTGAAAATCTTGCCATGTAATATGTTTAGTCAATTTGCACTCTGCTTGTAAATTAAAAAGCAAAGTAAGCATAATGCAAACAATTTACATGCATCTTTGGGAAGAGAAATGGTTTAACTAATTGTTATTTAAGCCCACCA
The DNA here is from genome assembly GCF_034531215.2 of Nostoc sp. ChiSLP03a. NCBI lineage: Bacteria > Bacillati > Cyanobacteriota > Cyanophyceae > Nostocales > Nostocaceae > Nostoc > Nostoc sp. ChiSLP03a. Next base: position 3,786 of record NZ_JAVRBQ020000126.1, on the reverse strand, counting down.
AATCATGAAGAACTGTCCCGTTAAATACAAAATAACAAAGAAAATATAAAAATGGCATTTCTTTAACTTATGGATTTCTAATCTGAAAAATAGCAATTTTATATATTAAATATAAATGCCTGGTTCGGAAACTGACTAGTATCTAAAGATGTAGTTTATGGCACACAAACACAGTTTTGTTCTGACCCCACATACATTTCGCTAGGATTAGCCCCTAATATCTTTCGATTTTAAGGTATTGAATATCCTTCATTTTGTCTGATATGCTACATCAGCTAACCTAAATATTATCTAATAAGTAATGATAAATCGATTGATAAGCCAAGCTAAAGTAATTACTTATACAAATATAAAAACGCTTGTACTGAATAATTCTCCAGTTTTTATAATCCACTTGTCCAATTACTCACTGTGAGATTTAGCCGTTAGCACAGCCTTTGTAGAAAAGTATTGGCTATTCTCCTCAGTCCTCACTCCCTGATGATGAAAAACTTAATTATTTAAAATATCTTAACCCGGTATTAACCTGATATTTGTTGATATATTCTACATTCTGTTGCTCTAATTTTGTCAGCAATTTAACTGGAAATGTCTTTGGTGAATATATAGGACGATACCAAAGTTGGTTATTAAAGTAATTTTGCAATTCAATATTCTCAAAACGGCGACCATGACTGGCAAAAATCGAATTTCGCATAATATCGAGTTCAAAACCGCTTTTACCATCCAAATCTGCATCAGTTACAAGTCTTTGAGAAAGCCAGAAATAATTGTTGAGAGTTGTGCTATCAACAGGTGGTATTGATGTAGTTGAGGAAGATGATTGAGTTGGAACAGATAGGGTCGTTGGTGTCAATGTGGGAGTTTCTATCACTGGACTTGTAATATTTGACGGTGTTTCTGAAGGTAATACCGTTTTGTCTGCTGTAGATTGAGAAGATTTGGATAACACTTGACTAATAATCACAGATGCACCAATTAACCCACCTGCAATCAAACTGCCTATGAGAATATTATTCTGACTATGTCTACTTTGAGGGCTAGGCTGTGGTTTGACAGATGCTGTCTGAGGTGGCGGTGCAGAGACTACAGTTGGTTGAGTTAACAGGGGTTGCGTTGGTGGAATTGGATTTGCTATGCTCTGCAAAGAATCCAGCATTGCTCTAGCTGTGGGATAGCGATCGCGTGGATGATAAGCGATCGCCCGATCGATTACTCTTGTCATAATTGGGCTAACATGACTCGCATATTGCCGCCAGACAATTTCACCCGTTTGAGAATCGGTTTCTAGTTGTTGCGCCTGTTTACCAGTCAACAAATAAATTACCGTCATTCCTAAACTGTATAAATCACTAGAATAAACTGGTCTACCTGCGGCTTGTTCGCTCGGCATATAGCCAGGTGTACCAATCACAATGGAACTGGTAGGATTACCTTGAGAATTCACCACTGTTCCCATTGACTCCCGCACAGCACCAAAATCAATCAGCACTGGTTTAGCATCCCGATGACGCACAATAATATTATCTGGCTTAATATCGCGGTGAACGATATGCTTAGAGTGAACGTAATCCAGGACGGGTAATAAATTCATAAACAATTCCTGGACAGCGCCTTCACTAAATAGCCCCTGCTTCTGGACTTTTGCGGTTAAAGTATCCCCTTCAACCCATTCTTGAACTAAGTAAAATTGTCCACCTGAAGAGAAGTAAGCATATAATGCCGGAATTTGGTCATTTGTGCCACCGAGTTCTTCTAAAATAGCTGCTTCGCGTTGAAACCTCTCTTGTACTAACTGATAAATTTGGGGATTGTTGTGAATCGGTCTTAGCTGTTTAACCACACAATGGCGCTTTGAAGGCATATAGGTGTCTTCAGCTAGATAAGTTTCACCAAACCCACCAGCACCCAGTGTGCGGATAACTTGATAGCGATCGTTCAGCAGCTGTATTGTCATGGGAGATTACAAGCGATATTCATAAGATAGTTTTCCCCAAAACTACCTTCATTTCAAATCTAGTAAACCTTCTTCTTTCAATTTAGGATTGAAGCGAATTTGCATTTGCAAACCGCGCACTTCTAACAATTGCGTTGAAATTTCTGCTTCTACTCTGCGTGCCACATTTTTAAGAACTTTTATTTGTGCTAATTCATCATTAGCTGGATTTTCATATTTTGCTTGTTCTTCAGCTGTCATTGCAACTTTAACATCAATGGGATGAGTCCATTTTTCCTTTTGATCCCCATTACCCCAAGGCACACTGCCATTTTCAGCAATCCAAGCATTTTCAGTATTTTCTAAAATTGTACGACTAGGGCGTTCAATAGTTTGAACTTTGACCCAATAGCATTGCTGTGGCTGACGAACTAAATGCTGTTTGAGGCTGAGGTAAACATCACGAGAGTATCCTATAAATTGCAGCACTTTTTCTTGGTCAAAGATCGCATATACTCCGATTTTACCCTGAAATTGTTCGGGTAATTGGCCGCGATCGTCTATATAAGGTATATATTCCAGACTTGCCAAAGAAGAAAGATTTGTTTCAGAAGCCATACATTAAATATCAAACTTACTATTTGCCTTCAGGATTGAAAATTGCGAATTAGAAAAAATTATCTTTAAAATTATTCATTACTTAAAATTTTTGGTAAATTGCACAAAGGCGGCTGGGTTTAAAAATCTTAGCACTGAACATGAAATTTGGTGGCACATTAATGATGACATACTCATCAGATTCATGATATTTTTCAAATTCTGCTGGCATTCCTTTAGTAGTAGTTAAGCTATAAGGAACTGGTTGGAAAAGTAATTTTGTAAAATTAAGTTGCTCACACTCCAATTGTTGGCAAATTTGATTCAAGAAAGCAACGCTTGTCAATAAATTGAATAAAGTTTCTTGAGCTTGTGCTTCAAGAGTAAAACTTCCATCAAAGTTCTGAACAATTTTAAGGGCCATTTTCTGTATTAATAACTAGTTATTAACGACTAAGTGATGATAGAGCATAACAACATGTTACACAGTCATCCAAATGTAATGTGCAACGAAGCCTATCTTCTTGTGCAGATAAACTTGGTTAAAAATAACCACTTTAAGATCAGCCTATTGGATTATGGGACTTCTGTCAGCTAGATGATAAAGCTGGTATTGTTAATAATCATGAAGTTTAGTAATCTAGTCAAGTCTTGGGAAAATACCTCATTTCAATCAACCTGTATATTCATTGGTCACAAGCTAAGGTTATGAGCCAGTTGTCAAGGGGATTTTAGAAAATGCTTGAAATAAAAATTCTTTGGTTTTATTTGGGCTTAATTTTTGTCTAAGTCCCACTAACTATCCCTTCATTTGCTATAACCCTCTTCTGTCACTTTCCGGGTATTCTAAATAAAAGATATTAGAAGAAAAAACTCTCTTCAGGTAAGTAAGTAGGGCAATGGATGTAGAATTACAAATCCTGAAACATCTGGCAAGAGATGCCCATCCAACAATTGCGCTCGTAGATGAATATTGAATCATCTAAGTTGTGCCATGAACCAATTTAAACCCTTTTTTGCTTCTGGATGATTTCACTCCTGAACTACTTGCTTATCTCGGAGAGTGACAGAAGAGGGATAAATAGTAGCACAGTTAAAACTTTAGGATTTTGATGAGAAACAAAAAGCCCCAGGCGGGATGAGCTTGGGGCTTTTGTTTGAATTATGCAACCTGGCATCGAGCTATTTTTGCGTAGGGCGACCCCTAAACTATCGTTGCCGCAGCAGCGTTTCACCTCTGAGTTCGAGAAGGG
>NZ_JAVRBQ020000125.1:0-17281 GCF_034531215.2 Nostoc sp. ChiSLP03a | reverse complement strand
GATGAACTAGAAGCTTTGTTACTACTTCGTTGTCAAGAACTAATGAAACAACATGATTTAATCTCTGGTTTAACTTGCTACTACTGGTGGCCAAAAACAAGGGCAGCTTAATTATAAGTGTTCATCCGAACTTGATATTACTCCCTAAAAAGGGAAAATCGGGTTAGAGGGGATAACTCAGAGTAATGTTAACGTAAGTTCGACAAGCCTTTTTTGACCTCTCCCCCAACCCCTCTCCGACACGGAGAGGGGAGCCAAAACCCTAATTTCTTGTTGCTCCTCCCTTTCCCCATGGGAGAGGGCTGGGGTGAGGGTTCATCGAACTCAGGTTAATATTAGCTTTCGGAAGTTTCCTGAGAGAACTTCTTATGAATAGTTCTTGTGGATTCTCCATCAGCAGCTACCGTTATGAGATAGTCCATTAAACCATCTGAAAAGGGGAGACGTAGGTGGAAAGTACCATCGGGTTTGATTTTGATGGCATGACCGCCAATGTTTACGTTGGTATTTGGTTGAGTTGCTCCGTGAATAATTAACTCAGCATCAGCGACAAACCAAAAATCTCCGTGGGGACGACTGAATACCCGAACATTAGCGGAACGAGCTATAAGTAACCAACGATCGCCATCAGCAATATAGCCAATTTCAACCATGTAATCGCGATCGCTTACCGGAATCGCCACAAAGCGATCGCGTGCTACTTCTTCAGATTCATACTGCTGGACAAGTTGAGGACTTTGATAACTCAAGTCAATGCCAGTCACATCATAAAGCCGCACTGCTAATTGAGAACCGCCCTGTTGTTGTAGTGCTTCAGACTGAGCTTTGGAAATGTGCCAAGAGACATAAGCCCACTTGGGAGTGCGGGGTGTGAGGACAATACTACTTTCTTCTGGGGCTGTTTCTGCTTCGACATTTGCCCAGCCAATAGCTGTTTCGCTGACTAATGGTACAACATTTTCAACAGTGGAATCTGTTGTCGGCTCTGTGGGCACCGGACTAAAGACACGAACGATCGCAGAACGGGCAATGAATAACCAGCGATCGCCATCAGCGACATAGCCAATTTCAGCTATGTAATCGCGATCGCTGATGGGAATTTCTACAAAGCGATCGTGTGCTGTCTCTTCACATTCATACTGCTGGACAAACTGAGGATTTTGATAACTCAAGTCTATTCCAGTTACATCATACAGTCGCACTACCAATTGAGAGCCGCCTTGTTGTCTCAGTGCTGCTTTTTTAGCTTCGGAAATCTCCCAAGAGACTTCAGCCCATTGGAAAGTGCGGGATGTGAGGACAATACTGCTTTCTTCTTGGACATCTACCAAATCAACATCTGTTCGATCCGCTTGATCCGCAATTGCGACATCATCAACTACGGGATCTGGATTCACAGGGCCGAAGATACGAACAATTGCAGAACGGGCGATGAATAACCAACGATCGCCATCAGCAAGATAGCCAATTTCAGCTATGTAGTCGCGATCGCTCTGGGGAATGTCCACCAATCCGTCGTTTTCTGTTTCTTCAGATTCATACAGCTTTACTAGCTCCGGAGTTTGATAACTCAAGTCAATGCCAGTTACATCATACAGCCGCACGATTAATTGAGAGCCGCCTTGTTGCCGCAGGGCTGCTTTCTTGGCTTCGGAAATCTCCCAAGCGACATGAGCCGATGTATCTGTATCTGGTGTGAGGACAATACTGCTTTCTTCTTGAGTATCTACCAAACCAATAGCTGTTTCGCTTGCCATTGCCAGATCATCAACTATGGGTTCTGGATTAACAGGACTGAAGACACGAACAATTGCAGAACGGGCGATGAATAACCAGTGTTCGCCATAAGCGATATAGCCAATTTCAGCTATGTAGTCGCGATCGCTCTGGGGAATTTCTACAACGCGATCGTGTGCTGTCTCTGCACATTCATACTGCTTCACCAGCTGCGGAGTTTGATAACTCAAATCAATGCCAGTCACATCATACAGCCGCACTACCAATTGACTACCGCCTTGTTGCCACAGTTCTGCTTTCTTGGCTGGGGAAATCTCCCAAGAGACATGAGCCGATGTATAAGTATGCGGTGTAAGCACAATACTACTTTCTTCATCAGCATCAACTGCAATCGTCTCATTTGGAGTATCCGCTCCGAAAGTGCTAGCCCAAGCGCCAACTCCCGCGCCTGCTGCTAAAGCTGCGGCTGCGGCCAAATCTGTAGAGTTAGCTTCCCCAACAGTCGGCTCGGCAGGAAGTTCTGACTCTGGGAAATTTAAAGTGGGTTCGGCTGCATCCGCTACCACATTCAATGCATCTTGACTCAATACATCTTCTGGAAATTCCGGTAAATCGAGCAGTGAAGATGTATCTGTCTCTGATGCTTCCACATCGGCTGTCGTTTCGTCAGATTCCGCTAAGGGCAAATCATCTATTGAGGCTGTATCTTCAGTTGAGGTGATACTCTCTAGCCAGTTCAATTCTGCCTGAAGTTCCTCCTCTGCCTCATCTTCACTAATTGCTGTGTCCCAGTATCCAAAATCAGATGATGCTTGTGGCACATCTGGTAATTCTGGGAGTGGGGCTGTCACCTCAGATGAAGGCAGTTCCACATCAGACAACTCTTCTGGAATATTACCTGGGTAAGGATATGAAGTATTGACTACAGCCGCCGGAGCTTCTATATCCCATGCAATTTCATCAGACTCAGGAGTGTATGTCTCCGTATAATTATTTAGTTCGGATGTCTCATCAGTTGCATTTGGTTCTCTTTCTTTATTGTTAAAGGTAGACCAAGTAGCCGCCCCGATACCTGTGGCTATAGCTGCACCACCTAAAGCTGCGGCTCCTAAGTTATTCTTTTCTGGGCCATTCGCTACGCCCGATGTCGCACCTTCATAGAGGTTAGAAGTACCATTACTTGTCTCTTGGACTAAATTTGCTGTCTCCTGAGTAGCATTTTGGTTCAGATCGGATTGTGTTTGAGCGTAGATGTTGAAAGGAGTGCGATCGGGGTTTTCTTGCTCTGGGAAGTGCGGTACTGCCTGTTCCTCCAGCGTCGTTCCATTCAGGGAGGAAACTGTGCCAGCATCAAGCGCTGCCGTTTCTCCATTGGGTGGATGAGGATTTGATGCTGGTAAATTGTTTGTTTCCTCGGTGGGCAATGGGCGTTTTTTCAGAATCCACCATAATGCAGAGCCACCTACACTTATAAAAAAGACAGGTAGCAGCAACCACAACGGTGTTTCTTTATTTACAATTGGAGCGCTTTGTTGTGTAGGTGCAGCTACAAAGGGCTGTTCGCCAAATGCAGAACTAGTGGCACTAGGGGAAGGCGTAGGCACTGGTGTCGTTTCGGCACCTGGAGCAGCTGCAACAGCAGGTTGTAAGACGCTGGCTGCGATCGCCTCGGCTTCGGTAGTTCTACCTTTTTCTATAGCCTGCTGTCCTGCGGGTGCTAGGGCAAAGCCAAGAAAATCTACTGTAGTTAAACTCTGATCTTTTTTGTAAACGTAAACTAAAGGTTGCGAGAAGGGATATCTCGCATCAGCTGGCAAGGCTTGATGTAATTGCAGAACTCGCACATCTTTCAACTTCGACACCTGATTAGCTAACACATAGCTGATACCATCTTTGCCGAGTTGTTTGATGATTTCTGCGGTATTATCGTCACTTACTTGGGTAGCATTAGCCCCTGTAGCAAATTCAGCAGTTTTGAAGGCTGGATAAGTACGAAAAGTATTGCGAGTTTCACTCGTGTTCGGGCGATCGATGAATCGAATCTTGGCTGAAGGCCCTCCTAGTTGTGACCAATTTGTAATTTGTCCCCGAAAAATCCGAGCAAATTGTCTATTAGTCAAGCTTCCTTTGAAAGGATTCTCTGCACCAACCACGATCGCAATCTTCTCACGCTGCAAACGAACTTGTTCTAGTCCTTGAGCTTTTTCTGCTGGCGTCAACCCGCGCCCCATTGCGACTATATCAATTTTGCCATCTAGCAAATCTTTCAGCGCTTTCTCAGTGCCGTTAGCAGCAACTTCAACCTTTTTACCAATAAACTGTTTTTCAAAACTTTCTTTCAGGCTTTGGTTGATTGCACTCAAGCTACTGGAACCGTCAATCCGCACTATCGGTTCATTCTGCACTGTTTGTGGCAGTGGCGAAGAGGTAGCTTCAGGTGTAGATTGTGCCAGCATCGGTGCTGATATCACCAGAGATGCTGCCATCGGGGTTGTAGCTAAAGCAACCCATAATAACAGTCTGACTATCAAAGTATCTTTTTTTTCTTGTTGCCACATAAGCCCCTTAATTAAAGTAAAAAATAGAAAGCCTGCCAGTCCTAAATCGCGATCTTTATAAAGATAATGGAGGAGACGGGCTAATTATACATCTGAGTTATCTTTAGTTCTAATTACTTCAAAGCACTTATGCTGATTTATACTTCGCTCTAGCTTGGATAGCATGATAATTTATACTCTAATTTCCAAAGTCTGTTTACTATAAATTCTTCTAAGTTATATTGCAACTTATACCAAGTTGGTAGTTGATGGCCGCGATTATGAATCATTGAATTACTAAAACTGGTAAAGTGTAGCAAATTCAATATTATTTAACAATATTATTTTTAGTAGTGCTGAGTCTGAGTTATGAGTTATGAGTTCTGTGTGCTAAGTGTTGAGTGCTTTTTCATGCAAGGTTTTTGAAACTCGTTTCACTGAGACTGTCTTAAATGAATACTTATTGTTCAGCACTTATTTGAGATAACAATGACAATCTGGCTTATCAATCAGTGACTCCACCAAAGCATTTAGGGCAGTTGCAGCTAAAGCACCACCTCCCAAAGTCCCTTCAACTGTAATATAAGGTATCCCTTGTTGCATCAGTTGTCGCTTGGCTGCGGGAGCATGACTAAAGCCAATGGGCATTCCAATTACTAATGCAGGCTGAATTTTTTGGTTAGCGATCGCTTCACAAGCTTCCAGAAGTACTGAGGGAGCATAACCAACTATCAACACACAACCATTACTTACTTGCAGCAATTTTGTTCGCCATTCTCGATGCTGCCAAAAGGCGAGTTCTGCTTCAGTGGCAGTGGTAATATGGGGGTTATCAATCAAGGTTTCGGTGCGGCATCCTAAGTGAAGCAATCGGGTTTGATCTAAAGCAGCAGTAACCGTTTGAGTATCGACAACAATTTCACAACTTGCAGATAAAGCTTCTCGACTAGCTGCGATCGCATCTCGACTCAATTTCACAAAGGATACTAAACTGACATCGCCACAAGCCAAAACCAACTGAGAAATTAAATGCTGTTCAATTTCCGAACGGTGAGACAAATCAGGTAGTAAGCGTTGTAGCGATTCAGTAAAAGCTTCTGAGTGGGTATGAATTTCAGCATCCAAGCCACTCCAGAGATTTTCCAATCCTCCCAATCCAGCTTGGGTTTCGACATCAAGTAACTTCAGTTGTGCCAAAACTTCCGCCTGGATAATTTGACAATGGCGATCGCGCCCCAATAATCCTTCTAATGCTGATGCAGTTTGTCGCAGTTGGGAGATTTGTTGCATCACCGCCCGATATTGCTGCTGGAGTTGTCCCATCAGGTTAACCGTTGTGTCGGCTTCTGGTTCCACTTCCAAAATATTGCGAATATGGTTTAGCTGAAACCCTTGCTGCTTGAGTGCGACAATCCGTTGCAACCGGAGAACATCTTTTTTGGTATAGAGACGGTAATTACTGCGCGATCGCACTGGTTGCGGTAGCAGTCCCAATTGATGATAATGTCGCACCATCCGCGGAGTTAAACCACCGCCAACTGCATCAGTGAGTTCTTTAATAGTTAAGCAACCAGCATTCATCATTTACTCCAACAAGGGCAAAATTCTTTGTAACTCTTCACAAGCCGCCTGAAGAGATGGCGGTGCATTTTCATCCAAACCTTGGTAACACTGATTTACCAAGTTTTCTACAGATGGTTTGCAGGCTGACTCATTTCTAGGAAATTTTGGATATTCTGTTTCTTCATCAACAGCCTGTCCCCGTAAATAATGTATCCAAGTTTCAATATTTCTTTTTGGCACGAATATTGCTATGGCTTCATCAGGCTGGCGAATCTGCTGTGAATCTTCTTTCAGTGCATCATCTAATTGCTTCAACCTTTCTTCTACCGTTTTTTTGTCTGCATCAATCACTACAACCAGCCCAATAGATAAGTAGCTTGCCTTGCTGCGGTATGCTTTCACTTCTTTTGGATAACACAATCGCACATACTGTTCTGCGGATTGGCTTCCATCTGGGCAAGGTAAAAATCTGATTGTTCCATTAAAGCCTCGTATTTTTAGAAAATGACGAGCAAAAACCTCTTGTTGCCTATCCTCACACAAGACAAGAATCTGTATTCTACGCTGGCTCATACAGCCATCCCCGCGCAATCAATTCTGAAACGGGTAATCCAGTATTGTCAGCCAACTCATTACTAATCTTTTTCACCTTCACAGGTTTATTGATTTGACGCTCAAACCAATAACCTATAGGTGATGCTAAAAGATAATTAATTAGTTCTGGATGATGGGAAATCAGCAAAGCTTGTAATTTTTCTTCACTGCAAAAATCATATAATTTAATTAGCCAGGGCTGAATTTCTGGTAGGGCTAAAAAATTTTCTGGCTCATCTATACATAATGTATAGTCTTCAGATTGAGTACAATACAGAAAAGTATAAAGAGCAAAAAGCGCTTTTTGTCCATCAGATAATTCACTTAAACGATAATCAATAATTTTTGTCTTATCTTCCTCATCTGCAAACTGCAATTTTAGAGTTACATACTCTTCGGTTAAATACTCCCATCTAAAGCCTAAAAAGCCAGGTAATAATGTTTTTAGCACATTAATTAACTCTGCTGTTTTAGCTTCGTCTTGAGTAATATACCGATACCAAGAAGCAAAATTTTCCATTTTCCAATTCAGTTGCAACTCTTCTTTTTTACTCCCATTGGTCATGAAACTAGGAATAATTTGTACAATAATTAATCGTTCCATCCGCATTTGGAACCATTTCAGTTTGGTATTGCCACTTTCTATTAGTAATAATATTGCAGAATGAGAGGTAGGGAATGGAAAATCAGACATATATGAATTATCATCTCTAGCAAGCTGACCCTTACCATTCTCAATATTTAATAAAAGATTATTATTGAAATACAGACGCTCATATTTAACATGGCAATTATGTTTCATATGATGTTCAATAGCAAGCTCATATTTATAATCACCACCATTGCCAGAAATTTCTAACTCAAAACGTTGCATTAGTAAAGTCTGCCAGCGTGTGCAGTCAGAAGATTTAAAAACTTCTCCTGCGTCACAATAAATAGTTAAAAAGTGTTGAATTTTTCTCAAGGACTCAAAAACAGTTGATTTACCTGAACCATTCCCACCAAGAAACAGGTTAATCGAGTCAAAATTCATCTCGAAATTTACCAACCCACGAAAGTTATCAATATAAATTCGCTTTAGCATAGATTTTTCCTCTTAATGCAGGAGTGTAAAAGGATTTTACTTTTCATTCTTAACTCCCATATCCTTGACATTAACATCAATGTCAAGGTTTAGCGTGAGAGAGTCCTTATTAATTCACCTCTCATGCTCTACCCCCAACGTTTGGGTCAATTTACCAGAGAACACGCAGATACCGTAGCCGCCCTTTTGTGTGGCTTGCTGTTACTTTTCGGATGGTTCGCCTTGCATCTCGGTTGGTTGGGATTGGCGTTCCTGCTACTACCCGCCGCTTATATAATTGGTGGTTATGAAAGTGCGCGGGAAGGATTGACTACCCTCTTCAAAGAAAAAGAACTCGATGTAGATTTGCTGATGATTGTCGCCGCCATTGGTGCTGCTAGTCTTGGCTTATGGCGAAGAGAATATCATCTAATTATTGATGGGGCAATTTTGATTTTGATCTTTGCTATCAGTGGCGCATTAGAAGGCTATGCAATGGCGCGAACTGAGCGGAGTATCCGCAGTTTGATGAGTTTGACACCAGATACAGCAAGGGTTTTACTTCAGGGAAGAGAAGAAGAAATTCCGATCGCTCAGCTAAAAGTCGGCGATGAGATTGTCGTCAAACCCGGAGAGCTAATTCCTACTGATGGGATAATTTTATCTGGTTACAGCACCCTCAATCAAGCTGCAATTACAGGCGAGTCTTTACCTGTAGAGAAAACAGTGGGTGCAGAAGTATTTGCTGGTACGCTCAACGGCTATGGTGCATTGCAGATTAAGGTACACAAACCAGCCCAAAGCAGCTTGATTCAGCGTGTAATTCGCTTGGTAGAACAAGCAAAAACAGAAGCACCTCCTTCCCAAGAGTTTATCGATCGCTTTGAGAAAGGATATGCCAAAGTCATTGTAGTAGCTGGGATATTACTGGCAACTTTACCGCCATTTCTTTGGGGCTGGGATTGGGAAACAACAATTTATCGCGCTCTTACTTTCCTGGTGGTGGCTTCTCCCTGTGCGCTGATGGCTGCAATTATGCCCACCCTGCTTTCAGGAATCGCCAATGGTGCAAGACAGGGGATTTTGTTTAAAAATGGGGCGCAGTTGGAGAAAATTGGCAAAGTCCGAGCGATCGCATTTGATAAAACTGGTACTCTCACAACAGGACAGGTGCAGGTATTCCAGGTATTTTCAACTAGTAAATACACGCAACAAGATGTGTTAAAAGCTGCCGCTATTGTGGAATCCTATTCAGAACATTCCATCGGTAAGGCAATTGTACAGGCGGCTGGTGAAACAGTTCGAGTCTTCTCTGCGAGACGCTCCGCGTTCGCGAAGCGTTCCGTTGGCGCAGCCTCTCGAAGAGAAGGAAAGGCGGTTCCCGTCGAGTCGAAACTGTTGAACCCGAAGGGCGATTTGGATTTGGTTGATGCAATCCAAGTGCAAGCCATACCGGGACAAGGAATTGTGGGAATTGCTCAAGAACAACAAATAATTGTGGGTAATGCCGTTTTTGTGCAGCAGTATGTCACAAATTTACCTGAAGAACTGCGAAAAAAGGCTCAATCTTGGGAGCAACAAGGTAAAACTGTGGTTTGGGTAGCACAGAAAGGAAAAAGAGCAGGGGCGCAGGGGGGCAGAGGAGCAGAGGTGATGGGTGTAATTGCTCTTGCAGATGAAGTAAGAGCGGAAGCCGCCGCAACCATTACCCGCTTGAAGAAATTGGGAGTTGAACAAATTGTCATGTTAACCGGGGATAATCAGGAAACTGCTCATAGTGTCGCCAAAACAGTAGGAATCGATCGGGTATATGCCCAACTTCTACCAGAAGATAAGCTGAATATTATCCGCCGTTTACAGCAACAATATCAAACAGTGGCAATGGTAGGCGATGGAATAAATGATGCACCAGCTTTAGCGCAAGCATCTGTGGGTATAGCGATGGGAGTATCTGGTAGCGATGTGGCATTAGAAACCGCAGATATCGTACTGATGGCAGACAGGTTAGAAAAAACTGCTGTAGCGATGCATTTGGGCAGGCGATCGCAGCTCATAGTAAAACAAAATATAGTTGTAGCGTTGAGTTTCATTATGTTGCTTTTAGTCAGCAACTTTCTAGGAAATATTAACCTACCCATCGGCGTCATTGGTCATGAAGGTTCCACAGTATTAGTTACCCTTAGTGGACTAAGATTATTGAAATAAGATAGCACGCAAGATAAGCAACAAAACCCAGATGTAGAGACGCGATTTATCGCGTCTTAAAAAACCATAAATACCCAAAATCACTGAAATTGATGAATTAGAAACTCTCATCGGGTCAAAAAAACAAAATTTGAGTATGAAATGTGGTCAATACTCAATTCGTATTAGACGTAAATTATTATTTTGACTTCTTAACTCTTAACTCCTAACTCTTGCTCATGCAAACCGATCCAAAACCAGGAACACTTTACGTTGTCGGTACACCAATTGGCAACCTGGAAGATATCACCTTTCGGGCAGTACGAATTTTGCAAACTGTGGATATCATTGCTGCGGAAGACACGCGTCATACTGGGAAACTACTACAGTATTTTCAAGTTAAAACACCCCAGGTGAGTTACCACGAACACAATCGTACCAGCCGTATTCCAGAATTATTAGAGCATTTAGTTAATAATAAAGCGATCGCTCTGGTGAGTGATGCGGGGATGCCGGGTATTTCCGATCCTGGATATGAACTAGTGAAAGCCTGCATTGAAGCGGGAATTCCTGTAGTTCCCATTCCTGGCGCTAGTGCAGCAATTACCGCTTTGAGTGCAGCTGGACTACCAACAGATCGATTTGTCTTTGAAGGCTTTCTCCCAGCGAAAACTCAACACAGACAAGAACATTTAGAATCTCTGCAAACAGAATCTCGCACTTTGATTTTCTATGAATCGCCGCACCGTTTGCGAGATACTTTGCAAGACTTAGCTCTAGTTTGGGGAAGCGATCGCCAAATTGTGCTAGGACGGGAGTTAACTAAATTGTATGAAGAATTTTGGCGGGGGACAATTGCCGAAGCGATCGCTTACTACACTCAACGAGAACCCCAAGGTGAATATACATTAGTAGTAGCGGGAATTCCAGCCAGTCAGCCCCAACTGACAGAAGCAGAATTGATAGCCGAATTGAAACAGTTAATTAGTCAAGGAATATCGCGATCGCAAGCTAGCCGTCAGTTAGCAAAATTTACTTCCCTTCCCCGTCGCCAACTATATCAACTAGCTCTTTCTATAGTCTCCAGTTCTGAACCTTGAACGGCTGATATCGCTTTTTTGAAAATTAAAAATCTAGATGTGAAATGTCTATATTTCTTTATTTTTTTTTCCTTTTCTGTCCTTCTCTACGAAATACTACAGATATCTTGAAAAGTAACTTTTGCTTTCCGGTTGGGGTGCTAAAGGGAAGGGAAAATTCCATACCGTTACCCTTTAACCCACTTCTGTAAGAAGTCCTACGCTTACCCATACAGGGAAGCAAGCTACACGTCGTCTCTCATATAGAATGCGGTTAGCTTCCTTATCTACATCTTGTATGATGTCAAATAGAACTGCTATACAAATAGTTGAATGTACAGAATGTGACTAATTTGTATATTCATCCTCAAAGATGACTTGGCGAATATTCAAATGATGTCTAAAGATTTATGATATTAGTTCTTTAGATAGATCGGAAATTTTAGAAGCAAACTTTAATATGAAATAGTCAAATGCAAATAAAGCAGATTTTTAGTGAAGGAGAAATTCGATGACTAACATTATTGCTTGGTTGGTTTTGGGTTTAATCGCAGGTGCGTTAGCTAAGTTATTTTATCCTGGAACCCAAGGTGGCGGTATTATCTCTACCATTATATTAGGAATCCTTGGAGCCGTATTCGGTGGTTATTTGGGTCAAGTATTACTAGGAAGTGGTTCGGCAGCAGCTGCATCTGCCGGAGCTTTATCTCTAGGAAGTATTTTATTTGCTGTTGTTGGTGCAATGATACTAATTTTCCTTTGGGGTTTACTGACTCGTCGCGCTGTGTAATTACCTCAAATACCTCAAATTGAGGTAACAATCTTGGGAATCACTTCTAGCTGCAATAAACCAGTAAAATGACATTAGAGAAAGAGCGAAGAACTATAGGAGTTTTCGCTGGGTATTCCGATGCACAATTGGTACTTCAGGAACTAAAAGCTTCTAATTTTCCAATGCACAAAGTTTCTGTTATTGCACGGAATACAGAAGAAGAAAGTGATATTGCTGGTGTTGAAATCATCGAAAACACTGGCAATACATCCTTAAAAGATACTGCTGGAGCCGTTGCTAATGATACTTTAGGGGGTACTAGTGGCTTATCAGTCGATATAGTCCTCCTGGTAATTCCTGGTATAGGCCCAGTCATCTTAGCCGGAGCGGAAGTAACAGCGATCGCTACCACTTTAGCAGGTGGTTTATCCAGTTTGTTCCTAAGTTTAGGAATTTCTGAAAAGCAAGCACAGGGTTATAGCGATCTTGTTTGTAAAGGTTACTATTTGGTGATAGTAACCGGTATAGACATAGAAATTCGTCTTGCCAAGAGGATCTTTAATCGCCGCGATATTCAACAATGGGGAGTCTTTGAGCCATACTCGACCCCAAATAATCGCTACAAACATGCACTTGGTATTTTTTACCAACATCAAGATGCACAAGCAGCGGTTACTGAATTGAAAACCGCCGGCTTCCCAATGAGTCAAATATCAATGGTTGTTAAAAATACAAGCAATCTGAGTGATATTTCTGGGGTGAATATCAGCAGTTCCCAAGATAAATATACTACTTTAGGAATTTCTGATGAACTAACTAAATATTATGAGCATCATCTGACTCTTGGTCATTACTTATTAGTACTAAAAGGTACTGATATCTATGTAGCAGGTGCAAGAGCTATTTTAGAAAGTAACAAAGTTCAACATTTTAGTATTTATAGTCAATCCGAGCTTGATGCAGCTAGAAGCGATCGCCAGGTGATTAACAACTTCTAGTTAAATATTAAGTTAATATCAACAGATTTTTCGACACGCCATGATTGTGCGTGTATATTTTTAACAATACTTTTGTAGTATAAATTATATACTTCTATGGGTAAGTAAGTGTGAAGAAAAATTAACCAGGCTAAAATTCTCTTCCTTCCTGCCCCACTTCTCCTGTCGGAGAGGCTGCGCCCGAAGCGTAGCTATGCCGCAGGCTTTACGACTATGCTCAGAGGTTGTCTTTTAAAATCTTGACTTTCCTGCGGAATGAATGCTGCTGGCGATCGCTAAGGTTACGGTTTGTGTAGATTGATGTATAATGGCATAGATGTCATATCCAATTGCGAAATACACTATATCTAGTGTCTAGATAAATTACGTTTTAATTAATTGAATTTTACCGATTAGGCTGTTTAATTTTACTATCCAGTCTTTTTGTTAATTTCAAAGTTATTGAACCATTACAATATAACTTTAAAGATATCATTTATTAGCTAATGTTAAATTTAGAATCTAAGCAAAAATTTTTACCTATTCCTGGCAATATTAAATTAAAAATATAATCAAGTAATTGCTTCTTTTGAAATAAGTTATACTATTGAATAGCTTCTTGTAAAAATCTTAGATAAAAATATTAGTATTTAGTTATATACTTATTTAAGTGCCTTACATTTGTAAAAAGTTAGGATACAAATGATAATAGTTGGGGTGCAAAAAATTAGGTATATCCTAGATAAACTAAATATCCCCCATTGATTTTGCACAGCTAAAACATAATTAAAATAGTCTCAAAAACAGAAATAATTTGAATACCTGCCTGGAGTAATGTTAAACCGTTTGAAGATTGGACCCAAGATTGGAGTGAGTTTTGCCTTGAGTTTGGCAACTCTGACCACCATTGGTTTAATCTCCTACCAAAGCACCAATGAGCTTATTCAAACTTCGGGCAAAGAAAGCCATACTTACCAGGTGTTAAGTCAGCTAGAAGACCTCAACTTGCAACTGACAAATGCTGAGACAGGGCAACGCGGTTACATTATTACTGGAGAACAGCGCTATTTAGAACCTTATAACGCTGCTATTCAAGTACTGAATCAAAAAGTTAAAGAACTTCAAAGGTCAACGGCAGATAACCCCAACCAACAAAATCGGCTTGATGTTTTGCAGCCACTACTAACCGAGAGAATGGCTGTAATGAAAGATGTCATAGAGCTACGGCAAAGCCAAGGCTTAGAAGCTTCTCAAAAAGCTGTTCTGACAGACCAGGGTAAGCGACTGATGGATAATATCCAGAAAGTTATCCAGGCGATGAAAAATGAAGAGAATGCACTGCTAAAACAGCGTTCTGAGAAAGCACAAGCAGCTGGTCGGCAAACGCTCGCCAGCATTGTCTATAGTATTCCTTTCTTTTCTTTGCTCTTAGCTTTGATTGGATTTACCCTGACCAGACATATTTCAGTACCCCTGAAGCAAATATCTGATTTGGCAGAAAAAATGGCGGATGGGGATTTATCAGTAAGTTTACCAGATAGCGATCGCCAAGATGAAATTGGCGTGTTGACGCGCACCTTCAACCAGATGATCGTTAATCTGCGAAACACAACTCAAAAAAATGAGGAGCAAAACTGGCTCAAATCTAACTTAGCTGAATTTACTCAGATGCTCCAAGGGCAGCGAAATCTGGAAAGCGTGTCTAATCTGATATTGTCGAATTTAGCACCACTAGTTGGGGCATCACAGGGCGTTTTTTATGTGATGGACTCCATAAACGACCAGTCTGTGCTGAAGTTGCTGAGTGGTTATGCTTATAAAGAGCGAAAAAACCTAGCAAATCAGTTTCGTTTGGGTGAGGGATTAGTGGGACAATGCGCCTTAGAAAAACAAAGAATCCTCCTCACAGAAGTTCCCAGTGATTATATCCGCATCACTTCCGGCTTGGGAGAAGCACCACCGCTAAATATTATTGTCTTGCCCATACTATTTGAGGGAGAGGTAAATGCTGTAATTGAACTTGCCTCTTTTGGGCCTTTTAACCAGTTGCACCTAACATTTTTAGAGCAATTGAGTGAAAATCTGGGTGTATTTTTAAATAACATCGCCTCACAATTGCAAACACAGCAACTACTTGAAGAGTCTGTTGCTTTAACAGAAGAACTGCAAACCCAGCAAGAAGAACTACAACAAAGCAATCAACGCCTAGAACAACAGGCGCACGAGTTAGAAGAATCACAATTTCTTGTCAAGCAATCTAACGAAGAATTGCAACAACTAAATGAGGAGCTAGAAGAAAAAGCAGAATTGTTAGAAGTTCAAAATCGGGAAGTGGCCCGCAAGAACCAGGAAGTCGAGCGAGCGAGGAAGTCTTTGGAAGAAAAAGCTGCACAACTGGCTCTGTCTTCCAAATATAAGTCAGAATTTCTGGCGAATATGTCCCACGAATTGCGGACACCGTTAAATAGCTTATTAATTTTAGCAAGGCTACTGGCAGATAACTCGCTTAACAACTTGACCGACAAACAGATAGAGTACAGCCGGACTATTTACTCGGCGGGAACTGACTTGCTGGAATTAATCAATGACATTCTCGATTTGGCCAAAATTGAGTCGGGTACTATGTCGCTCGATATTGAGCAAATTGCTCTTGCAGATTTGGAGACATCTCTAGAGCAGACTTTCCGGCAAGTTGCCCACAATAAAGAACTCAGTTTTACCATTGAACGGGATGAGAAGTTACCCCTGACAATTTATAACGACTCCAAACGTCTGCAACAAGTGCTGAAAAATCTCTTAGCTAACGCCTTTAAATTTACAGAACAGGGAGGTGTAAAGTTACAAATATTCCAAGTTGATAATTCCACAATCGCTTTTGCCGTCAGCGACACGGGCATAGGCATTCCAGTCGAAAAACAGAAGATTATTTTCGAGGCATTTCAGCAAGCAGATGGCACAACTAGCCGCAAGTACGGCGGAACTGGCTTGGGCTTGTCCATTAGCCGTGAATTAGCTCAACTGTTGGGAGGGAGAATCGAACTACTCAGCCAGCCAGGACAGGGAAGCACCTTCACCCTTTACTTGCCCAGACAACAGAAAAAGAATAGTCAAAATATCACCACACCACCCCTTGAGCCAACCACCCCGATGCGCACAGCATCAACCATAAAAGAACTGCCAATGGTGGAAAACAGACCCACAACTGTGGACATCTCTCCATCAGTGAAAGTACTTCCCAGCTTACCCCACGATATTCCAGATGACCGAGAAATAATTCAACCAGGCGATCGCATTTTGCTAATTATCGAAGATGACGATAAATTCGCCCGCATCTTACTAGATATGGCACGTCAGCAGGGTTTTAAAACTATTGTTGCTTTACAAAGCAAACAAGGTCTAGCACTGGCAGAACAGTTTAAACCTAATGCGATTATGCTAGATATCCACATGCCAGAGATGGATGGTTGGACGGTGCTGGATCGTCTGAAGCATAAACCAGATACCAGGCATATACCAGTACACATACTTTCTGTTGATGAAAGACAACAACGGGGATTACAGCTAGGAGCAATTACTTATCTCCAAAAACCTGTGTCTCCAGAAGCTCTAACTCAGGTATTGACTGAGATTAAAGGCTTTATTGAGCGTCAGGTAAGAAATCTCTTAATTGTAGAAGATGACCCCGTACAAGCCCAAAGTATTATCGAACTGATTGGTAACGGCGATGTCCAGAGTACAGCAGTCGGTACAGGGGCAGAAGCTCTCGCGATTTTGCGATCGCATCACTTTGATTGTATGGTACTGGATCTCGGTCTGCCCGATATGAGCGGGTTTGCCCTAATAGAGCAGATAAAACTTGAACCCAAACTTTTGAAACTGCCGATAATTGTTTACACCGGTAAAGAACTCAGCCGACAAGAAGAAACCCAGCTGCGGGGACTAGCAGAAACAATTATTATTAAAAATGTGCGATCGCCAGAGCGGTTGTTAGATGAAACTGCCTTATTTTTGCATCGGGTGCAAGCAAATTTGCCCACACCAAAGCGGCAAATGTTAGAGCAACTCCATCAAACTGACCCGGTGCTGGCTAATCGGAAAATTTTGATTGTAGATGATGACCTCAGAAATATTTTTGCCCTGACCAGCTTTTTAGAAAGCTATCAAATGCAAGTACTATTTGCCGAAAATGGCAGAGATGGCATAGAAAGACTGCAAGCTAATCCTGAAATTAATATAGTATTGATGGATATCATGATGCCGGAAATGGATGGTTACGAAACCACCCGCGCCATCCGCCAACAACAACAGTTTCGCTCACTACCAATCATTGCTTTAACTGCCAAAGCCATGCCAGGTGACAAAGAAAAGTGCATCGAAGCTGGAGCCTCTGACTACATCACCAAACCTGTAGATACCGAGCAACTGCTTTCACTACTCCGGGTTTGGCTGTATCGGTAAAGAGTTATGTTTTTTATTAGCTTTTTCTAAGAGGGCTTTTCCATACTCATCACATTCTAAAGAATCCTCAAAAACAGGAACTCCCATTCTTTCAAGATACCTTATGTATATTCCATTAAATTGATCGTCTTCAATTAAAAATGTAATAATTTTATTGTTATACGATAAATAATGTATTATATCAAGTTTGGATGAACACTTATAATTAAGCTGCCCTTGTTTTTGGCCACCAGTAGTAGCAAGTTAAACCAGAGATTAAATCATGTTGTTTCATTAGTTCTTGACAACGAAGTAGTAACAAAGCTTCTAGTTCATCT
>NZ_JAVRBQ020000124.1:0-17848 GCF_034531215.2 Nostoc sp. ChiSLP03a | reverse complement strand
GATGAACTAGAAGCTTTGTTACTACTTCGTTGTCAAGAACTAATGAAACAACATGATTTAATCTCTGGTTTAACTTGCTACTACTGGTGGCCAAAAACAAGGGCAGCTTAATTATAAGTGTTCATCCGAACTTGATATTACAGAGGAGCAAATACGATCCATTTGCTCGTTAAAAATTTTCAGGTAAGATGCTAGTAGCTAAGTGCGTGAAGACTCAGATTTGAATGAAAATCTAAGTTTAGGTATTCCACTTTCCTGTAAGCGATTTTTGATAATGTCTACAACTTCGCTGTATGACATATCATCTTTAGGACCAAATGGTATATCTGCTCTCCATTTTCCGTTTAAACTGACAGAAACCATAGCAGGTACTAGGAATTTTCTAGGGGATATATATGCTTTGCTTATGTACCCTTCTTCTTCGTTAAGCTTTACTTGGGCAAAATCTGATAAGTATGGTTCTAACACCAACCAAAAAACTCGATCTACTGTCGATGCTAAATAAACTTCTTTGTAAAGAGAACCTTGTAATGTACTACCTTTTGCTCCATGTATGAAATTACCTCTACCAACTGTCGTTGTTTTACCGTTCTCTAGCTTAATAACCATGTAGCTTATTGGTTCTTTAAGATTACCCAAAAATGTTTTGACGAAGATAGTCATCCTTTTATCTTTCATACTGTCTACATAGTTATCATCTATTGGTATAGACTCCAAATACTTATTAACCTGATACTGTTCTAAGTCAATACCACGTTCTATTAATAATTTCTTGAAATACTTTTTTTTGACAATAAGGTTTGTTAGTCTCTTGGGAGAGTTAGTATTGCTTTCTTCTTCCGTCTTGTGTTCTATCAGAAAAACTTTAAGTTTGCTAGTGTCTATGTGTTCGTTAAATACTAATTTAATCAGATCCTTCTTATATGGAGATAATCGTTCTATTGCCTTCTGACGATTTTGCTCATATGCATGGTATTGTTTCTCAGAAGACATATAAATTCCAGTAACACTTAGCAGGCATTTATTTTTGAGTGCAACTAGAGAGTCTTCATTGACAACCCTTATATCAACTCCAGCCAATTGAGTCAATTCATAACCTTGAATATGTTCTAAAGCTTCTTTCGCGGCTCTGTAAATTTCGATAGCAAAACCATTAACTAATAGTCTCCTTAAAAAGAATAAACCATATTTTTCATCTTTTATTTGACCTTTACACGCCCAGTTATCTGAATAGTTAGTGCGCTGCTTGAACACCTGTTTTAAAAATCGATTAACAGACCGCCAATCCTTTGCAAATTCTTCTAACTCTTTTAAATTTATACAAATGTGTATTACATTCAGGGGCAATACAGCTTTCTGAACTCTCCAATCATCTCGCCAATGTATAGAATCATTAATCAGCTTAGGATCTTGTTTTCGTGGAGGTTCTACACCTAGTACAAAACTGTATGGTGCAAGTATAGTTAAGGTTTCCCGTAATAGTGTTTCTGTTGGATGTAGTTTCTTTGTTCTAATTTTAGTTCCATTCAGTTGTGGGTTGTACTCTTCAATGCGCTGTCGTTCCATAGCATTGAGATGTGATTCAGCTACCAATTCATAGTAGATGACAAACTGCTTCTTTCGCTGTTTTTGTAACTGATACAATCTGTGATGGCTATCACCTGCCCAACGACTACGTAAATTTTTTGCCTGCCCTACATACCAAACTATAAATTGTTCATCTAGTACATAGTATATCCCTGAATTTTCAGGAAGTAACTCTCTATGTTTTATACTGATATGAGGTAATTGTAAGATAAATTCAGTCGCATTCATATTTACGTTCTATACTTACTAAGTTAAGTTTCCATAGCTAATATTCCCAATTTTGCAAGCTATATGAAAATCTATCTCACAACTCAACGATGAAACTGTCTCGGAGATGAAAGTCAGCCTCCGCGCCTCGATGAGTTAACGCCCAGTAAGTCACCTCACCATCTTTGTGTTTAATAACGGTAGTAATGCTAATTTCGATGGCTTGGTTTGCCGAGACGATTTGATCCAAATCGATATCTAACGCAAGTACCAAAGCATCGGTTTGATTCTGAACACTAAATGGTAGCTTTTCAAAGGCAGTTTCCTCTTGCATCCCTTGACGATATCCATCAAAGCGATAGACATTCCAGTGTCCGGCGGGGGAGAGGTTAAATTCCCAATATCGTGCAGAATCTTTAATGCCAAGAAAAAACTCGAAGCAGGTATCTTCCCAAAGTTTATGCTGGCGTGATGGTGCATTTGATGTTGGAGCAATTGCAATTTCTTTGAAGTCACCTCCAAGGTTGTAGCAAATAGTAAGTTGATTAGCATTTCGGGAGATATTGCCTGTAATTTTCAAATCAGGAAAAGACTCGGTAGAAGGGAAGGATTGCAGGGAAAATGTCTGCTTGTTCATTTCATATAGCCGTAGTCACATAAGTTAGAACATTTGGAAAGGGTGAATGCTAGAGCTACTAGCAATAGTTTTATCTCCTGCCTCCTGCCTCCTGCCCTCTGCCTCCTGCTATATCTTGGATAATTTTGCGAATCTGCGTTTCTTGAGATTCAATACTTTCAGTCAGCTTAAACTGAACGATCGCTCTTGCTAAGTTATGTTCTGGGTGCTTAACTTTGAAGTAGACATTCCCTGCTAAATAATCAGCAAAAAATCTCAGTCCTAGTTCAAAAGTAATTAGACGAATGGCATCATAGATGTATGCATAATCATTTTCGGTCAGAAATGCCTTAGCCACAGCGAGATAACCCTGGAGGATTTCTTGACACAGATCGGTATCGAAATAAATACTTTCCCAATTCTCGGTTTCTTCACCAGCCGGATTGCAACCCGATCGCAGGCAATCACCAATATCGTAATGTACCAGACCAGGTTTCACGGTGTCGAGGTCGATGACGCTGACGGCTTGCTGGGTAACAATGTCAAACATCACATTATTGATTTTGGGATCGCCGTGCATCAGACGCAGAGGTAGCTTGCCTTCAGCTTTGGCATTTTCTAAAATATGTGCAAAGGCTTGGCGATCGCTAACAAACTGTAAGCAATAATTAACTTCCGAAGATTGAGGTACTCTAGTTTTCGGCAAAACTTCCTCGTAATGCCGAAGATAAAACGGTGTAATATGAAACCCTTCGAGAGTGTCAGCAAGTTTTTCTGCTGGCAAATCGCTGATTAGATTGTGAAACATCCCCAAGGCATAACCGATTTCTTTGGCGTAGGAGCGATCGCCCATACTATCAAAGGACTGGGAGCCTGGAATAAAGCTGATTGCCCGCCAAAATGAGCCATCTGCATCCTTCCAGTGGTCTTGAGCGTTTTTGGTCAAAAGTACGCGTGGCACTTCCCAGCGACGATTCAGGGGTGTATCCTGCAACCTTTTTTGAACGTGTTCAGTTAAGGTACGCATATTCTGCATAATCAGTTGTGGCTGACGAAACACCTGTGTGTTAATGCGTTGTAGGACAAAATATTGTTCCTTTGAGGAATCGAGAGTTGCTAAAAAGGTGTCATTTATATTACCACTGCCAAATGCTTTAACGCCTGTAACCTTTCCCAGTGGGGCGAATTGGTTAGCGATCGCCTCTAGATTTCGGGTATCCTGTGTATTGACTTCTTCTATCATCTGTTTCATCTCTACTACTCCTCACGTACATTGCACGAAAGCAATAGGGGATATCGTAGCGCAAGTATCAAGATAATTTGTAATTCGTAATTCGTAATTCTGACTGGTTCCCAGCCTCTAGGCTGGGAACAAGACGACACAAGCCTTTAGGCTTTACAAGCGTGCCATTCGGTTAACGTGAGTTCGATGAACCTCTCCCTCCCAACCTCCCTCTCCCACGGGGAAAGGGAGGAGCAATGAAAAATTAGAGTTTTAGCTCCCCTCTCCGACACGGAGAGGGGTTGGGGGAGAGGTCAAAAAAGGGCTTGTCGAACTCACGTTCGGTTAAAGGGGAAGGGGAAAATTCCATACCTTTAGCCATTCAACAGTTAGGAAATCTCATCGCTATCAACCCACTCATCATAAGATGAGTCATAACCAACGTAGTGAAGATAGTATTGCTGGCCTTGGATTTGCTGAATCGTTGCGGAATACCAAGCCTCTTGGTCATCATCCCAACATTTTACCTTTTGACCTACTGCATATCCATTTTCATCAGTGGAGCGAAGATCGCGAGTCCGAATGTCATCTTCACCTACCCACTCGTCATAAGATGAACCGTAACCAAGGTAATGAATAAAGAACTGGTCATCTTGGATTTTCTCAATGGTTCCCTGATACCAATCCTCTTCATCATCATCCCAGACTTCTACTGTTTTGCTGACTTCATACTGATTCTTATCTGATTTATCTGATTTAACAGCAGATGAAACATCTTGAATCGGCTTTTGTTCTTCTTGTTTGATTTCCTCTTTTACTAGAGTGTATGCTTGCAAAATCAAACTGCGAGCGACAGTTTGAATTCCTGTATGCTCGTAGTAATTGGTAGTTTGATCTAAAAATGCTGCAACTAAATCTAAATTATCATCAGCAATCTGAATAAAATTACCCAAATTACTAGAAATTGATTGCGGGGTTATGCCCGTTTTGGATACTAAATTATTCATCCAGCCTTGCACGGAGTTAAAACCCTGACTGATAAAACCAACTTTATCAGAAGGATTGCTGCCTGGAAGAAAGTTATTAACGGCTAAGAAAACCGGATTTTGAGTTATTGCACTAGCATCAGTACCACTAATAACTCCGTGAATTTTGCTGAGAAAGTCGGGGCCCAAGGGCAGAATTCCATCTAGACAAACTAAAGCTACCATCCGCATTAGGGATGCATTTTGATAGTTGTTAGTCAGGGAATTAGCAAATTCTTGGGGATTAGGTTGAGGAATGCCGTTTAGTTTGCAAAAGGCGATAATTTCGACGGCGATTTTTAATACCAAGTCAATGGATTGAGTGACATCGGCTTTGGGAGTAATTTTGCCTAAAAAAGAGAGAAAGCCGATTTTTTCACTAGCTTTATTTGCTAAAGCCGCCGCCGCCATCGCTGTGTCTGCTTTATCAATTGTTTGATAAAGTTTGATGGCAAGCTGGTAGCCTTGTTGAGGATCTATGTATAAACTAGCAGCGCGATCGCGGATTTTCTGAATTACCTTAGCATCGGTTTCTCCTGTAATGGCGCGAATATTATTGTCAAACCCCGTCAAATTGCTCCATTCACCTGGTGCTACATAATCAAGAGCCTTTAAAACTTTGACAGTAATATTGTCAGTCGGTAACTCGTCAACCAACTGAATAATTAATTTATCCATCAGCCGATCCTCAAAACTCCAGATATCGTTACAATACGGTTCAGAGCAGCCTACATCTAGCGTTGGGCAATTACTGAAGCGTATTTATAGAGTTCCCCAACCCGATCAAAAAATAACGATGTTAGTAACAGACGCTACACCTAAAGATATTGCATAGGCGATCGCATCTCTGACAAACATTTATTATTGAAGTACACCAGTACTGTGCGTCAAAAGCTTATTCTATTTAAGGCAAGATGCTGTAACACAAGTTTGTTTCTCATAACGTCAAGACGGTAGTCGCTACAGGGAAGACAGTAGTCGCTACAGCCAAGACGATAGTCGCTACAGGCAAGATAATAGTCGCTACAGGCAAGACGGTAGTCACTACAGGGAAGACGATAGTCGCTACAGGCAAGACGATAGTCGCTACAGGGAAGGCAGTAGTCGCTACAAGGAAAAATATTTTGATTTTTGCTCAGTAATATGTGGTTATTTAACAGATCCTTACCCAGACGCACTCGCGTTGCCTTTTAGGAGAGGGAGGCTGTCCGGGAGAGGTCTATCGAACTCCTAAGAAAACGCAGTTTTCTTTCGCCCTTCCCGTAGGTGCGCTTTCGTTGGAGACTTACGTTAATTTACACCACCATCAACTGAATCGCATTGAACAACTACGATTTTGCCGAAATCCTGAAGCTTATTTGGCTAATTTTGAGCAACCATAGCACAAGCCTTGGTGGTTAGGACATCAACAGACGATAAAACTTAGACACAAAAAGGCTTTTCACCCAGTCCCCAATCCCCAGTCCCCAGTCCCCAGCCCCCAGCACCCAGTCCCCAGCCCTTTGCTATATTTCTCTAGCAAACTTTGTGGTTCTAGATTTTTTCCCCTTGAGGTTTTGATAGTGCTTGTAGTTCTTCCCAACTATAGTGACTAGGTAATTCAATTGGTTTGCGATCTGCTCCTAATCCTAAGCCTACTGTCGGCTGGAGTTCTTCAATGAATTGCTCGGTGTATCCTGCCAGTTCATTGGCTGCAACTCCAAGTGCGATCGCACCTGCAACGCCACCAATTGCAGCACCAACCTTACCACCAATTGAGCGGCCTAGTGCGGCTCCTGCAATTCCCCCTCCAGCTGCTCCCAATCCTGTTGCAATAGGATGAGTATTTGGGGGTGTTTGATTTTCATTTTCTTGGTTAGAAGTAGAGTGTTCTTCGTTCATAATCTGTTTCTCCTTGAAACTATAATGCAAGCAGATCGCCAACACGCAATGCATTCGCCATAATCGTAAGCGTAGGGTTAACTCCCGAATTTGACGGAAAGAAACTACTATCTACAACATAAAGATTCTCGACATCATGGGTACGACAATTTAGATCCAGGACTGAGGTTTTGGGATCTGTACCAAATCGGCAACTACCGCATTGATGGGCAACTGCTTGTTCAGGTATATGAGTGCGGGGATAAATGCTAAATGGCAGGACGTGTTTGGCAGAACCAGGGATTGACTTGAGTACAGATGTCCAGCGATGAATTAAGCGATCGCTTGCTTCAATATTATTCAGTGTATAGTCAACGTGAATCTTGTCGCCCACCACCCGAATCCGATTATTTGGGTCTGGTAAATCCTCTGTTTGCAACCACCAGCCAACCGATCGCTCGGCCAGCAAATGGCGCTCAAAATGAGGAATCAGCTTGATAAATGGAGCCATCAGTGGCGGTGCTTCTCCGGGAATCATATCGGCAAGTACATTACCTGTATTCTGCACCATGCCCATCGGATAAGGAAAATCTGGCTCTCCCCAGTAAAAATCGTTGACAGCGATCGTTTTTTGAAAGTTAGCGTGATTTACCTCTAGATGTATGGAAACTATGGCAGTTTCCAGTTGTTTCATAAAATTCCGCCCCACTTGATCGGAACTATTTGCTAATCCGTTGGGATGTTTGTCATTAGCAGAGCGTAACAGCAAAGCAGCTGAGTTGACAGAACCACAGGCAACAACCACAATATCGCTTGTGAACCAATGTTTTTCTCCTGCAATTTCAGTTTCTATCTTCGTTACTTCTCGCCCCGACTCACTGGTATGCAGCCGCAAGACTTTGGCGTTAGTTAAAAGAGTAACATTGGCATATTTTTCACGAGCCGGACGAATGGCGTTGACATCAGCATCGGCTTTTGCGTGTACGAGACAAGGGTATCCGTCAAAGGTATCGCAGCGAATGCAGGGGCTATTTAGGCGATCGCTTTCATTGAGCTTTAATCCTAGTGGTAAATGAAATGGGTAGTAACCCAGTTCCCGGATGCCATCAGCAAGGGACTGCATATCTGGCTCATGACTCACTGGCGGATAGGGATATGGTTCGCCGCGAGGTGGTTCTGTGGGGTCTTCTCCTTCCTGTCCATGCACGTCATATAGCTTTTCTGCTTGGGTGTAGTATGGCTCAAAGTCTTGATACTTCAAAGGCCATTCTGGAGAAATTCCTTCTTTATGAATTACCCTTTCAAAATCTCGCTCCCGGAATCGAATTAGGGCTGCACCGTAGAGTTTGGTATTGCCACCAACCCAGTAGCCTGTCTGAGGTTGAAAGGCTTTACCTTCCTTGTTATACCATTCTTCATGTGTATGGTAACGATGTTTTTGATAGACTTCCTCTGGATTCCAGTTAGCCTTCTCTCTCGGTAAAAAGTCGCCTCTTTCCAGTACTAGAATTTTTTTACCTGTGGGTGCAAGGCGATGCACTAATGTACCTCCACCGGCTCCTGTACCGATAATAATGATGTCGTAATGTTCTGTGATGCTAGTCATAATTGATAATTAGTAATTTCATATTAATTACGATTTAATTTCTTTGATGCCACAAATTAATTTGGCAATATTTTAAGTTACT
The DNA here is from genome assembly GCF_034531215.2 of Nostoc sp. ChiSLP03a. NCBI lineage: Bacteria > Bacillati > Cyanobacteriota > Cyanophyceae > Nostocales > Nostocaceae > Nostoc > Nostoc sp. ChiSLP03a. Next base: position 9,643 of record NZ_JAVRBQ020000124.1, on the reverse strand, counting down.
TTATAAGTTTTTTCAAAATTTAAATAGCTCTAAGAGGATGTTTGAAAAGTGTTGTATAACACATTAAATTATGATGTTACCTCCCTAATCACCTTTATAAAGGAGGGATTTAAAAGATTACTCCCCCATATTCAAGGGCGGGTTAGGGAGTGGTATTAGACACTTTGTCCAATAAGTATGGCTTTTCAAACACCCTCTAAAGACAGATTCTTATGCTAAGACTAAAACTTTAATTACAATATTGCTTCTCTCTAATGGATTAATATTTATTTATGCCTAAAGACAGGTTAGTATTTCATTTGAATTTCATTTTTTGTTTTTATTGTGTGAATTAGCCATTAATCTATTTACAAAAATAGTAAATAAATTTTGCTTGGCATTTGATGAAGCTATTAATTCGATTGTGTTACAAAATATTTATCTGGAACCAAAATAGTATTTTGGTGCAATCTATATCTATAGTTCAATGTTAATAGAGATCGATATAGTAAAGTAAGAATTAGCTTTATAATCATTAATTTCAATATTGTATTTAGTAACAGATGAAAATAGTTGAAAATTTTACACTCAGTTTATTGCACGATATTAAGTAAAAATTGACAATCTTTTAGTATTAATTTAGACCTGCTATTTCTCCACAGTAGCCAAGTTAAATAACAGGAGATTTCTATGCCTGAAGCCATTGAGATTTATGACGATCGCCTGCGTGCTATTGTACGCCCAGAAGCCTCACTTCAAAAGCTTGCCAACGGTGCAGTCCATAGCGAGGGGCCTGTTTACTTCCATGAAGATGACAGTGTTGTGTGGAGCGATGCTCACGGTAATCGCTTGTTGCGGTGGAGTCCCACTGACAATGTGACTGTCCTACGAGATCCATCTGATTACCAAAGCGGTAATTACCGTGACTTAGAGGGTCGTCTGGTTGCCTGTTCCTCTGGTTTGCGTGCTATAATCCGACGCGAACACAATGGTGAATGGAAGGTTTTAGTCGATCGCTACCAAAACAAACGCCTGAACAGTCCAAATGATTTGGTAGTCAAAAGCGACGGCACAATTTGGTTCACCGATCCGCCTTATGGGATTACCGAGCCAAATCAAGGGTATGGCGGCGAACAGGAACAACCCGGAAGTTACGTGTATCGCTTCGGCCCGGAAACAGGTGAGATTTATCCTGTAGTAACAGACATGGTGCGCCCTAATGGGTTGGCTTTCAGTCCAGACGAAAGTCTTTTATATGTTTCAGATACAGCTGCGTTTAATATTCCTGGGGGGCCTCATCATATTCGCGTCTATGAGGTTGTAGGCGAGCGCTATGTAAAGAATGGGCGTGTATTTGCAGTCATTGAACCAGGACAACCGGATGGACTGCGGGTTGACGAATATGGCAATGTTTTTACTACCTCTCAAGATAGCGTGCAGATATACGCCGCCGATGGAACTCGCTTAGGAAAAATTTTTGTACCGGAGACATCAGCTAACCTGACTTTCGGTGGTAAAGAAGGCGATTCCCTTTCAGGGACACTTCGTGAACGCTTATTTATCACAGCCGGTCATTCGTTATATGTTATCAACCTTAATACTCGTGGTGTACAGCTATGATTTATCAATTTGGGTTGGGTGTAGCGTTAAGCAAAGCTATTCCGAAGGAACTCGCTTTTTTCCTAGCTGCATTTAATTTCCCACAGTTAAGTCCACACTTGTTAAGTTCAATTTCTCCGGTGTATCCTGACGGATTCCCAGGATTGGCACTTTTACTTCTCAGAGTTAGCCTTGGCTGGTTGTTTATACTACATGGCTATCCCAAGATAACGCATCTTCGACGGTGGGCTGAGTCTCTAAAAATGCCTGTGTTTCTTTGCTTTTTATCAGCTGCATCGATGTTAGGTGGCGGAATTTTTTTGATCATTGGATTCCTCACACTCTTAGCAACTTTGCCTATTCTCTGCTCAATGATTTTTGCGATATATTTGCACATCTCTGGAAGTAAGCCTTTTGTAGCTCAAGATCCATACTTAATTCCTCCAGAACAGTATCAAGGTGCTTTAGGACAAGGTGAACCCCCAAGTTGGGAAAAGGCTTTTATGTATTGCGTTATGCTGATTGCGATCGCAGTTTTAGGCCCTGGTGCTTATTCGCTTGATGCTTCGATTTTTGGAAGGTGAATCATCATATTTATGATTCAGTTATTAACAACGCCACATCATAAAATTTAAACTTTTGATCTACAGTAATTATCGTTAGACCTTCTACCAAAGCCTGAGCAATTAACATCCGAGCAAAAAGATCTTTATGATACATTGGCAAATCAGCAACCTTTATTCCATGTGCCAACGTAATCGCTAAAACTTCTAATCGACTAAAGTGCAAAGCCTCTTCTAAATTACTAGGAGCTATTAACTTTCCTAAAGACTGTTTAATCGAAATTTCCCAAGCACTAATAGCACTAACAAAAATTAAATTTTCATGATTAGTAATTACCTTTCGTATCTGATTTGACAACTTAGAATCATTTTCTAAAAACCATAGCAGGATATGAGTATCTAGCAGAAAACTCATTAATCTTCCCCATAAAAAGCAGCAATCACCTCTTGGGAAGTTTCATCAAAATCATCAGAAATATTAACCTGCCCTTGCAAAAAACCTGCAACTCTGGGTTCTAAAATATCTTCACTACTCATCACCATCGAGCCATGATTTAAATTTGCTTTTTCAACTGTAGACTCTGCTTGAGACAGAGGTAAAACCTTTGCCCAAGGAACCCCTTGACGAGTTAGCGTAATTTCAACATTATTTTGGATATCTGATAATAACTCAAGTAAATTATCAGATAAGTAAGCAATATCGAAAGTTTTTTCTGACATTTTTATTTATGTCCTACTCACTACAAGCATTATAGCCAATCAACGACTTACCGCTTCCCACATCAAGATTCCGCAATTAGCAATATTGCGTGTCCATCAGGATCTTTAACTAAACAACCTTGCCGATAAGGAAATGAGCGATCGCTAAATTGTACAATCCGCGACGATACAAACTGAACTCCGTTACGCCGTAGCTTGTCCACTAACTGCTCAAGATTATTTATAACTAGCTCAATTTGGATATGTGCAATATCGCAACTTTTCCAGTCACTCGGCATTGGGCGGCCTTTTCCCGGCACAATATAGTCTAACAGTTCAATTCCTACACCACCTTGAGCAGGTCGCAATGCTGTAATTTTGACTTCGGCTCCTGGTAAATTATCCAAGCGAGATTGGGTTGCACCCCAGTTGAAACTGCGGCTAGCAATTTGCATTCCCAGGAGATCGCGATAAAAGTGTAGACTCTGCTCGGTATTGGAAATTGCAATTGCACTATGATCGATTCCCAAAAACAAGCGATGGCTGTTTTGATGCCACTTATCTTGTCCTTTATCAGGCGGAAACCAAATTAACTCTAAATCATGACCATCAGGGTCTTTAAACTTAAAAGCGCGAACACCACTAGATGCTTTATTCTCAGGTGGTATTGTCTGGGGAGCAACTGAAATTGATTCAATGGGAAATGAACGCAAGTGAGCATAAGCACGATCCATATCACTCACCACAATCGCCAGATGTTGAAACCACAAATCATTACTTTGTGAATCGCTGGGGATGGGTTTATCCGGAATATTAAGATACTCCATCAACTCGATAAGTTCGTCACCTAATCGTAAAGTTACAATACGAATTTTTGCCCCAGTCACACCTTCTAAATCGCTATAATCCTGTCCTTCAACAGTAATGTCAGAAACTAATTCAAAAGCAAGTGCTTGTGTATAGAAATCCAAAGAGCGATTGCAGTTTGTCACTGTTAAGCCAATAGCTTTAATTCTTTGTATTTGTACATCGGTTTGACTAGACATATTCAACAGACTTTGTACTTATTATGTACTAGCTTTGCAAAAATTCAATATGAGTCTTGCATAAATCAATCAATATCAAAAATATTATAAAATTTATCTCTAGCTGAAGAAAGACATGCAACTGAATTTATCCTTTAAAGATTTCATCCAATAATGAAATCGTGATGAAATTTTTATAGTTCTTTCGGTAGAGATATTTATTATCCCAATGGCTAGAAGCGTTAATTCTTGCAAATCTCTAAAGTAATGCCAGAATCACCAAAATAGCTAGTTAAAGAAAACTTGCCGCTTGTTGGAAACGGGGAAATTAAAACCACAGATTAGTTAATTGAAAATGCCTACAAAAGTTACTGTCAATTTTGGATGCCTGCTGCTGGTATTCCCTGGTTTGTTGCCGTTTTTGGACGTGACTCAATAATTGCCAGCTTGCAGGCGATCGCACGACGGTTGCGGTTGATTAGTGGCAATTATGGCGCAACTCGCACAGACTCCGACTATAAAGCAATCCTGTTGCTTGAGGTAGTGATGGGGGCAGTTAACTGACAGTTCAAAACCGTTATCTTTATCTAATTAAATAGTAACGAAAGATTAAGCATAGCAAATGACTGTGTGCCATCACTCAAAGTAATCTTTCTTAAGGCAAATGGATAAAAGTGAAGCTAGGGAGTAAAATATTTGAACAAATTAAAACTGATTTAATTCAGAACAAATAATATGTTGAGTATACTTTGGGGTATTGTTGTTATACTGGTTGCTTTTTGGGCATTAGGACTGGCACTTCATATTGCCGGAAATCTCATTCATGCAGTGTTGCTTTTAGCTATTGGTCTTGCTATCTATAATTTTTTCAAAACGCGTGATGTGTAAATAAATATAGTATTTCCTCATCGTAGTGAAGGTACATTATAGTCCTTTCCTCGCTTGCAAAGAGAGGTTAAGGATGCAGTTCTTGTACCTCACTCATTATCTTGGCAATTGCAAACAATTAAAGAGGAATTCAAAAGTAAGAATTCGGGATTATTGCAGTCTGCATAATACAGCAAAAATACTTTTGTAAGGCGGGCAAGACTTTGGCTTTGTTCAGTCGAATGCTGCCCACCTCATAAGTAATTGGATGTTTTTATTTGAAAGTCCCTCTGAGAACTTTTAAACTAGTGCTGCCGTTGCTTTTAATCTAAAAATCTTCTCAATTACATCTTCTACTACCTTATCAGGCGTAGAAGCACCAGAAGTAATGCCTACAACAATTTCCCCATCAGGCAACCAGTTATCTGTAGTTATTAACTGCCCATTTAATTGCCGATGTTCAATAGAAGATACTGATTTAAGGCGTTCAACAGTATCAATATGGTAAGAAGGAATTCCTCGCTCAAAGGCAATTTGTTGCAACTGAGTAGTATTCGAGGAATTAAACCCACCAATTACTACCATCAAATCTAAATTATGTTCCACTAATTCCAACATGGCATCTTGCCGTTCTTGAGTGGCATCACAAATGGTGTTGAAGCTTTGGAAATGCTGATTTAACTCAGTGGGGCCATACTTCTGTAACATAGTCCGTTCAAAAAGCTTGCCGATTTGCTCAGTTTCGCCTTTAAGCATGGTAGTTTGGTTAGCAATGCCAACTCTTTCTAAATCGCGATCGGGGTCAAATCCTGCCGAACAAGCTTTAGCAAATTTTGTCAGAAATTCTTCACGGTTGCCACCATTGATAATATAGTCAGCAACATATTCTGCTTCTTGCAAATTTAACACAATTAAATACTTGCCAGCGAAGGAACTAGTTGCAACTGTTTCTTCGTGCTTATATTTACCGTGAATTATTGATGTATAATCGATTTTTTTGTGTTTTTCTACTGTATTCCAAACTTTAGATACCCAAGGGCAAGTTGTATCAACAATTTTGCAGCCTTTATCGTGAAGTATCTGCATTTCTTGAACGCTAGCCCCAAAAGCGGGTAATATGACCACATCACCAATTCCAACAACAGAAAAGTCTTTATTCTTTTCTTGAATGGGGATGAATTCTACTTCCATCTCCTGCATCCGCTTATTTACAGAAGGGTTGTGGATAATCTCGTTAGTAATCCAGATGTGTTCTGTGGGGAAATGCTGACGAGTTTCATAGGCCATGGCCACAGCACGTTCTACACCCCAGCAAAAGCCAAAGGCTTGTGCTAGTCGGATTGTTACATCACCCCGTTGCAGAGTGTAATTGCGATCGCGAATTTCCTGAATCAAGTTACTCTGATACTCAGATTGCAACTGCGTGGCAACTTCTGCTTGATGACCAAAGCCCTTGCGATTGTAATTTTCTGAATGTTGGAGGTTGCGCTTAAAAGCTTTTGTATCCATTAGATTTGTCTACTTAAACTCACTATTTCTTATTTTCTCGCGCCTAGACGCGATTAATACAGAGTTGTCTTCAAAGATATTATCAGAGAGGGGCAAAGGGAAAAGGATTTAATGCCTTTACCCTTTACCCTTTAAGCTTTTCCCCTCTTGTTCTTGCTGGGGTTTTAATTCAATCTCGCTATAAATCTGCAATGCAGAACGCCAAACCATATAGCCTTCAGGACTTAAATGTAAGCCATCAGTAGTAAATTCGCGGCGGAGATTTCCTTGCTTGTTGGTAAACAGGGGATGTAAATCGAGGTATTTGACACCTTTTTTGGTAGATATGCTTTGTAGTTGCTGATTCAACTCCCGAATGCGACTGTTGGCAACAGCCAATAGTTTATCTCGTCCTTTCCAAGTTGCTTCTTCTGCCCCATGTGGCAAAATCGATTGGACAACAATTTGCGCTGTGGGATGAGTCTTTCGTAGGTAATTGATAATTTGCCGCTGATTATCTAAAATTTCCCCATTGCTCATGCCCCGAATTAAGTCATTAATGCCAATCATTACAAAAATCACCTCTGGCTGGGTGCAGTCAAATATTTTTAATCTTTTTAAGAGTCCATTGCTGGTTTCGCCAGAAATTCCTTGATTGAGCCAATTTTTACCTTCGGGTAATAACTCAGGGGGAAACCACAAACTCAGAGAATCTCCCGCCAGGATAGTTAAATGCGAAGGATGTTGGTCAGCGGCAACCTTGGCTTCTTGGTTGAGGATATCTATCCACTCTTGATAAGTGAGTTGGTGACGGCGACCTAAATCAGGTGTAGCAATTTGCGGTGAATTATTCAGGTTGATTGGCTGTGGGGATGCGATTATCCCAAAAAAAGCGGCCAATCTCTGCTGTTGCCAAATGAGCAGAATGACCGTCAACATTAGGATGCCGTTGGTTAACAGCGAGAAAAATGCCCAGATAGGAAAGGTTTTAAGAGATGTAGACACGACTAGCGAAATTTACCAATTATTTGAATCAAATTTTAACGCTAGCGATCGCAAATTACACAATCTTAAATTGGGGATTGGGGATTGGGGAAGGTGGGGCCCCCTCTGGGGATAAGGGGTAATGGAGATTGGGGATTGGGGATTGGAGAAGCAAACAGAAAGTTCTTTCCTCCAAACTCTAAACTCCTAACCCCTAACTCCCAACTCCTAACTCAGCACTCATTACTGAGTAGGACGATCGCCAAACTCGGAGTTGTAACCTTCTTCGCCGTGTTCGTTGATATCCATACCTTGCAATTCAGCTTCCTCTTTGACTCGCAGCCCGACTGTAGCATCGATAACTTTGAGAATAATCCATGTACCAACACCTGCGATTACATAGGCAACGACAATTGCTACTAGTTCAACTCCCAATTCACCCAAATTACCACGCAGTACTCCATCTTTACCTCCTCCGTTGACTTGAGTCGTGGCAAAGATAGCCGTCAAAATCGCCCCTACTGTACCACCAACCCCATGCACGGGATAAGTATCTAAAGCATCGTCAATTTCTAGTTTGTGCTTAAAACTGATCGCATAGAAGCAAACAAAGGCAGTGATGAAACCAATTAAAATCGCTGATAACGGTGTGACAAATCCGGCGGCGGGGGTGATACCCACCAAACCAGCGACGGCTCCTGTAGCTGCTCCCACTGCGGTCGGTTTACCTCGTAAAACACTCTCCAAAATTAGCCACATTAAAGCCGCCGCCGCCGCCGCTGTATTAGTAGCAACAAAGGCTGTTGTTGCTAAATTTGTTATTACATTACCAGAAGTTCCACTGGCAGCAGATAAGGCACTTCCAGCGTTGAAACCGAACCAACCAAACCACAGCAAGCCAGCACCCAGCAAAATAAAAGGAACATTGTGCGGCGGGCTAAGACGATCGGGATGGGTTTTCCGAGGGCCAAGGACGATCGCAGCTACCAAGGCTGAAACGCCAGAACTAATATGAACTACTGTGCCACCTGCAAAGTCTAGGGCACCCAATCCACCGTACAAACCTAAAAATCCACCTTTCGCCCATACCATGTGGGCTAGGGGAGCGTAAACAAAGGTTGACCACAGGAGGACAAACAGCGAATAGGCGCGGAAACTCATCCGCTCTGCGATCGCCCCAGAAATTAAGGCTGGGGTGATAATGGCAAACATGGCTTGGTAAATCATGAATGCCTGATGGGGTATTGTGCCGGCATAAGAGACGACTTCCGGCGGGTTTGATCCTTTGAGATAATCGGTTATCTCTAATCCGACACCATTCAAACCCAGCCATTGCAATCCACCGATAAATGGTAAACCTGGCGCAAAGGAAAGACTATAGCCCCACAGAATCCAGGTAACTCCGACGATTGCCATTAACACAAAGCTCATCATCAATGTGTTTAGGATGTTGCGCGATCGCACAAATCCACCATAGAAAAACGCCAATCCTGGTGTCATTAGCAGCACAAGTGCTGCTGAAATCAGCATAAATGCTGTGTCTCCAGTATCAGCAGTAGGTGGGGCAGCAGTTGGGGTTTGGGCAAAAGCATTGCCCATCAACGGCCCTCCTAAAAATAGTAGGGTGATAGCTCCAATCATCACAACTTTCTTCAACACTTTTTTTTCTTCCTAAACACCAAGAATTTGTATCCTTAACTACATTTGATTACTTTTATTGACACATTTTTGTCTTGAAAGTTACTTAACTTGAATTTTCTTGAAATGTTAACAAAAATATATACCTGATTGTAGTTGCCAAGATTTAAATTAGCGTATGAACACGCAATCATTACATTGCATCTTTTTTTTTAAAGAATAGAAGAATAGTATTTTATTTAAGCCGGACAAAATTACGAATTTTTAGTTACTTACTGTTACAAACCAAAATAATTGTGATATTTGACGAGTATTGTAAATTATTGTCAGTATTTTCCGATAATTTGCCCAAATATGCAACAAATTTCAACTTCTCGTGCGATCGCGAACAGGGTGGAAAGACAGAGGCTACGCCAATATGAGGTAGAGAAATATCCTACTAGTGCGATCGCGATCGTCATCTTAGAGAAGAGAGAAGCAAGTAGCGTGAGGGTTGGGGATAAATATACTTCATCTAGTTGCAAAATGCTGGATCGTCAGTTCTCTTTATATTTCCCTCATAAACACGTAGATATCTAGATGCCTGGTTCTAACAGCTTAGTTGCGAAAAAACTTTTGTAATTTTGCGTGAGATTATTATTTGTTTAACAGGGAATACTATAACCCAAGTTGCGGGTTATCAAGCTGTGGGTACTTTGCACTTGAATAGTCGTGCGCTCGTTCAGGACGAAGTGGCGGTTGCACGTCGCGCAACCGCCACCTCAATTAACTCAAAAATACAAATACTGAATTAGATTAAAG
>NZ_JAVRBQ020000123.1:0-8042 GCF_034531215.2 Nostoc sp. ChiSLP03a | reverse complement strand
TAAGTATCTAGGCATAAATAAATTTCAAGTTTGTAGTAAGGACTTTAGTCCCGATAATCCTTGCTCTGAGAGAATGTTTGAAAAGTATTTTTAGTAACTTCTAGACCTCGGAAACCTAACCCCCCTAGCCCCCCTTCCCTAGAAGGGAATGGGGGTTTTAAAGCCTCTCTGCGTTTCGGGGAGAGGAATGGAAGTGGGGTCTTTGGTATACTTTACGACTTTTCAAACAACCTCTTACAGAGGCACTTGAATTTAGTACAAAATTTATCAAATTTATGTCTAAAGAAATAAGCATATAATCAACCTGACTATATCTAAAAATGGCCTATGCATAGAATAGTCACTCTCAACAAATATCTCTATAGATATAACTAAAAAAGCTACTTTTACTATAATTACATCTTTAGGCTCACGCAATTTAAACTAAAAAGGTTAATACTAAAAAATAACATTATCAAAATTCAATCTGGTTGTAATCAAAAATTGCAGCCTAGACAACAAATAGATAAATAGAGAAAAAAGAGAGAAAAAAGTACAAACAATGGCAACTTCTACTGACCGCGAGCAACAGATTCAAAAACTGCGTGAACTCATCAAAGATATTGATTATGGTATGTTTACTACAGTCGATGATGATGGCAGCTTGCATAGTTACCCGATGTCAAAGAGTGGTGAGATTAACTCTGATAGCATACTCTGGTTCTTTACTTATTCTGATTCCCATAAGGTGACTGAAATTGAACACCACGAGCAGGTAAATATTATTTTTTCTTCACCCGAACAACAGCGATACGTTTCTATTTTAGGTACAGCACAACTTGTAAAAGAACGCAACAAAATGCGAGAGCTATGGAAGCCGGAACTTCAAACTTGGTTTCCTAAAGGACTAGACGAACCTGGTATTGCTTTGCTAAAGGTAAATATTAACCAAGTTAATTATTGGGATAGCGTATCGAGTTTCAAGCCACAAACAATTAGTTTTTTGACAACATCACGTCTTTAAGTAATTAATAATTCGTAATTCGCAGTTAAAAATTCAATGACGAATTATTTAAGACGTGTAATTATTGTCCGAAGTTGCGGCAGTTGTTAGTGGTATTGAGTAACTGAAAGCACTTCCTTAAAATTCAGCGATCGCCCGTGGCTGGCTTTTAACTAATGCAAGCGGTGTGCGTTAGCGTAGCTCACCGCAGGTATCGCCGTCAGCAATATGCTGCTGATGAAGGCAAAATCAAACATGGCTTTCCACCCTAAAGCAAAGCATACAACATGAGACTGGAGAAATAAAAGTTATGCCTTACAAACAAATTGCAGACTTACCAGATTCAGTCAAAGAAAACTTACCCAAACACGCCCAAGAAATTTTCTGGGCTGCATTTAACAGCGCTCAAGAACAATATGGTGGAGAAGAACGTTCCTTTCGAGTCGCTTGGAGTGCGGTAAAGCGCGATTACGAAAAAGGCGATGATGGGCATTGGCACAAAAAACCAGAATAGAAATCAATACGGTTCGATTCAGGTTTTCTTACAGCCAGTGCTTGGGATAAGTCCTCTCTTGTGCCAGATTATTAAAAACCACAGCACAAAGCACCAAAATAATAGAACCTTGTAAAGCAGGTGTTAATAGAAATTGCCAAGGAGCTTTTGTCATCATCACGACTAAGGCAACTGCTCCTGAAGGTGGGTGTAGAGTTCCAGTCAGCTGCATCATCCCAATGGCTGTTGCTACTGCCATTCCCATTGTCCAAGGTGACGAACCGAAAAGATGTAAAATAATTAGGCTGACTAAGGCAGCTACGAGATTACCACCAATCACATTACGGGGTTGAGCCAAAGGACTGTCTGGCACACCAAATATCAATACACTGGTAGCACCAAACGGAGCCATAAGCAGAGGAGAATGTGTTTTCGCAGACAGGTAAGCCGTTGCTGCGATCGCTAAGAAACTACCAAGCCAACTCCAAAAAATATGTTTGTGATGAGGTTTATCTATAGGACATGTTAGAGGACATGACCGCCAGGTTCCACTAACCTTAAACCAGTAATTCTTCAAGTTAAAGTAAATATTTTTGTAATTAAATAATCTTAAATATGCAGAATTAGTTCGTTTTTTGGGGAAATTTCCTTTCATAAACTTCACAATAATAAATAAGCATCGACTTAGAAAATATGCATTGTGAAATGATGCTGTAGCTAGTTATCAATACCGAAATAAACAAACACATCTATCTCAAGTTTGTTAGCAAAAATAGTATCTTAAATCGGTTGATACACTAAAGATAACAATGCACACAGCAGTACCTTTCCAGATTGTAGATAAGGCATCGACTAGATTATTTATTCAAGACATTAAGAGCAACATTTACATAGACCTATTAACGCTAAATTAACAAGTCCAATAGAATATTGGTTAATGTCATGATTTTATAACATTCTATCATTAAAGTATCTTGAAAGTATCTTGGAAATTTTTTAAAAAAGCGTATATTACGTAGAAAAAAAACTATCAGAGCTATAAGATTTACTTATGAACTGCCTAGATTTGTTCCATATTAAAGATATTGTTACTAACTTCAAGGTGCTAGCTGAGAATTGCACGCTTGTAAAGCCCCAAAGCTTGTGTTGTCTTGTTGCTAACCTGGAGGCTTGAGAATGTTTTAAAGTAGGCTTCTGCCTCTTGTCAAGCTACTGGAGGCAGAGCCTCCAAGAATGAGTTAAGAGCCTAGAGGCTCTTAACCAGTCAGATTATGAACCTCTCCCGGACAACCTCCCTTTCCCACGGGGAAAGGGAGGAGCAACGAGAAATTAGGGTTTTGGCTCCCCTCTGGGTGTCCAAGAGGGGCTGGGGGAGAGGTCAACCCCTTCCCTACGGGACGCTACGCGAACGGGGAATTCAAAATTTACGGCATAAAATCCCCATAAATAAATTTAGGAATTTGTATCCTTTTTGTCTGTTCATTGGTAATTCTTCTTTCCTTTGCTGATAATAGTTTTAGATGAGTATCGGGCTATGGAAGAAACCAACCCAGAACGCCATGAATACTGCAATAGGGAGATTATTTTTATTTAAAATCGTAGTGTTTTTAAACGCAGAGTGTTTTGGAAGCAATGTTGTATTTAGGAAGTATCAGATGTCACACAACCAATTGATTTATTGCTGGCAAAAATGGTTACTTCCCATCTTGATACCTGCCATTGTGCAAATAGTGGTTCTAACATTAGGGGTGTTGAGCATTTTGGGAAGCACTGCTCCTATGAGTCATGCTCAAGCTGTTTTCAGCAGTAGTCATATCCAGGAGCAACAGACACCATCAAAATCAACAGTGCTAAATGCCACTGTATATCGCAGTCCCGATTGTAACTGTTGTGGCGGGTGGATTGAACACTTAAAGACACAGGGTTTTAAAATCACAGATTTTTCTACGCCTGACATCGAAACAGTCAAACAAAAGTACAAAGTGCCGGATGACTTGTCATCTTGCCACACGGCAATTGTTAATGGATATGTTATTGAAGGACACGTCCCAGCAGACGACATCAAACGTCTGCTTCAACAAAAGCCAGATGTTGTTGGTTTATCTGTTCCGCAAATGCCTGTAGGTACTCCAGGTATGGAAATGGGGAATCGAAAAGACCCGTTTTCTGTGCTTTCTTTCGATCGCAAGAACTCAGTTGCAGTATTCAATAAGTATCCTGGTGAGTTCTGAGTCAATAGAAAGAATCTTTTAACTCGGAACTCAGCACTCTTTATTTAGAACCAGTTCTAATCGACTGCGACAAATGACTTAACCATCTCCTCAACCAGAAAGTAGATGGTGCGCTTGCAACATTTTGAGAAAGAAACTCAATGGCATGGTTACAATCTTGCAGGTTGGCATCGAGTCCCATTGCACGATAAATTTCACGAGCATTGCAAAAAGCATCCATCGCTTCTGATTCTCGATTGATTTTTTCTAACACTAAACCCAAATTAAACCAGGCATTTGCTTCCCCATTTGGGTCATTAAGATCGCTTCTAATCTCTAATGAATGCTGATAAAACTCCAACGCCCTTTGATACTTTCCTAAAGCTTTATAAGCACCGCCCAATCCACTCAAAGCCATGCCTTCAGCATTGCGATCGCTGATGAATTTCGCCAGCCCTAACCATTGTTGGTAAAATTCAATTGCTAGTTGGTAAGATGCCAAGGATTCATAAATGTTGCCCAAACTTCCCAGGCAAATGCATTCCCCAGTCCAATCGCCTGTTTTCTTCGTTATACTCAACCATTGTTGGTAAAGCTCTATTGCTTGCTCGTACTTACCCAGGTATTCATAAGTATTACCCAAGCTTGCCAAGCAAATACCTTCCCCAGTGCGATCGCCTATTTTCCTGGTAATACTCAACCACTGGTGATAAAATTCAATCGCTCGCTGGTATTTGCCTAGTGATTGGTAAGCGTTACCCAACCCAGATAAAGATTTGGCTTCTTCTAAGCGATCGTTTATTTCTTTAGCTATATCTAACCACTGTTGATAAAACTCAATTGCTAGGTGGTACTCGCCTAGCGACTGGTAAGCATTGCCCAAACTTGCCAAAGAAATGACTTCCCGATTGCGATCGCCTGTTTCTCTAGCTTTTTCTAAGCACCGCTCTTCATACTCAATGGACTCAATATTATTTAGTCCCCCGGATCTTATTACTTCTGTCATTCTCTATAGAAATTTTTGCTCCATAAGCTGTCGATTATACAATTTTCTGTGGCTTTAGCACAGGATAAGTGCAACTTATGTCAAAATTGAGAAATTATTCTTCAATATCAAGCTTTCTTATATACTTTTCATACGCAGCGATCGCCATGTATAAAAGGCTTTTATCTATCCTTAGTAACAAGCATACAAATATACCATACTGAAAAACTTAGCTTTCTCAAAAGATATAAGAAAAACCAAATTAATCAGCAGCAGCATAATCTGGCAACACGTTGAGTTCTAAATTAACAGCACTTAAATAATTTTGATCGTTTAAAACTTGTGATGGTAATTTATTTGCATTCACAGCAGCTTTCACCAAATCTTTCGCAAGAATATTTCTATTCAAAGTATTAAGTACTAGCGCTTCTCCGCTAGGAATACCGTGTTGTTGCAGACCTCCTTGATAAGCAAAATTAACTAGATTCAAAGGCTGGAGGTAATTCGCAGAAGTCGAGTTTGTGGATAAATTATTAGAGTTAACAGCTATTGTTTCACTATTGTTATTAGTAGCTGTTTGAGCGCCAGCAATTCCAGGTACAAGAGTAAGAGAAGCAAAAATCAGTGCAGAATTTATTAAGGTAGCAAGTTTCATAAGTTATATTTAGGTAAAATGCGATCGGTGTTTCTTAGTAATAGAGTCCTCTTTATTATTAATCTCAACTTCCTTCAGTCAGGTCATCTGATCGGTTGATATATGACTCACCCAAAAGGGTGAGCTAATTGGGTGATACAAACAGCAATAGAGACTCAACTGAGTCTAGACACAATAAGGATGGTTAAAATTTTCAAGTACTTAACTGAGGCGAGTTGAACATTTATGCAATTTTTTAGGTGACTCAAATACGCTCATTCACCTAAGCCTAATCACAAGTATTTCCCCAAATGTCAGAGAAAAACACTGCGTGCTGCTTTGTTAAAACGTCTCTACATACCTAAAATTCTCTCTTAGAAGGAAAAACTTGACACTTAAGCGATATTTTAGTATAAATGTACTACAGAAGCGCTTGATATTGCATAAAACTTTACCACTCCCGACTACGCCAATAGGAGAGTACAAAATAAATGAAGCTATCTAAGGTAGACTTGAGCAGTTTAGTAGCGATCGCTCATTCTGATGGATATTTGCAGTTGTTACTCGATCGAGGCAACGAACTAGAGTTTTTGGAAATTCCGGCACCGATACAAGCTTACGAAGGATTGCAAGAACTCAATGAGGTTATAGCTGAAACTACTGCACTACCCTTTGAAGAAGAACCAATTGCTATGTTACCAGTTAGCTCATCAATGGCGGCGGCTGTAGGCTACGATCCTGACGAACAGATTTTGCAAGTTGAGTTTCAAAGTGGAGCGGTTTATCAGTACTTAGGCGTAGATGAGGATACTTGGGAAGATCTACATTCCTCGGACTCAATTGGCAGCTTTTTCAATCAAGAGATTAAAGGTAGATATGATTGCGATCGTCTAGATTGTGCAGATTAATGACTAATAACTGCATGTAGGGTTTTTAATAATTCTTGCGTTGTATAAGAGACTTCTTGGCATAAGTCGGGAAAAGGGGAAGGTAGGGTCTCCTCTGGGGATAAGGGGCGGGGGAAAAGGGACTCATGTTTTTTATCCCTTACCATGAATCCCTTTAACCTTTACCCAATCTCCACCTAACAATTTTGGGTTGGCAGACTACTAGTAATGCTTTCTTCAGAGACAATAGAAAAAACCCATATAATATCAACGCAGTTATGACAACTACACTTACCTCTGCTGTTAAACCAAGAGCCGAAGATAGTTTTGCCATTACCTTTGCACCATTATCTCTGGAAGAAATCTATGCCAAATCCGACGATCCAGCCAATGGTGCTGTGGTTGTGATGAGTGGTATGGTTCGCAATCAAACCGATGGTAAACCTGTGATTGCTCTAGAGTATCAAGCTTATGAACCGATGGCGTTGCGGATATTTTATCAAATTGCTGCTGATATTCGCTTATCTATGTCTGATGTGAATCGAGTCGCGATTTATCATCGTGTTGGACGTTTGCAAGTTGGGGAAATCAGCGTTTTAGTAGCTGTGGGTTCTCCTCATCGGAGTGAGGCGTTTGAAGCTTGCCAATATGCTATTGATACGCTCAAACACAATGCCCCTATATGGAAAAAAGAGTGGTATAGCGGGCTAGATGGTAAACTATCTAGTAGTTGGGTAAGTATTGGTGCTTGTGAACAGTCAGGAGAAAATTGTTAAAATTCCCGAAGTGATTGCCTATGCCCGTGTTTCGTCTAGAGAACAGGCAGAAAACTCGGCGGCATTAGATCAGCAGATAGCTCGTCTGAAGATTCACACAATGGGCAATGAGAGCAATTCTAGCTGCTCTCTCTTTTGCTTTTGGATAAATGGCTCTCAATGCGGAATTTGGTTCAGTAACTTTCTGCTTTTCACACCAACAATGCCATTCCTTCCAAACTTGTTGCCCACTTAGATTCAGTTGGTAAGTTTTAGACGGCAAGTTTTCTAAGTCCTTGTAAAGTTTTTTAAGCAATACTGGGAGGTTATGGATTGTTTTAGCACCTGGTGGTGGCATTTCGGTTAATGGTAGCTGAATCCACAGATATCTAGACCAAAACCCGTCGTCTTCTTCCAAGTTACTCATCTGCCTTCGCAGAACACAGGGCTGAATCGTTCCTACTACACTTACAGATGTACGAGATATGGATACTCTAGGTCTAGTTTTGCGGTTAATTTTAATAGGTTTACCGTCATAAGCAGAGAGCCATTTCTGGCGATCATTACCTCGACCTTGAGGGCGGTACTGATTAAATCCAGCAAATAATCCTGCCAATTCATCGATCGCAACAAGAACTCCTCGATTTGGTTGCTTGCTAAGGCAATCAGCGATCGCCTCTAAAGTTGCATCTTGAAGGTAATATTCCCGTGGAACTGGTTCAGTGGGCATATCCTTCTTCTCATCTTTCGAGAGTTTGTGGCATTCGGCTAACTCTTCTTTATACTGTGCTAAGTTACACTGATAAGTGTTTTCAGCATCTGCCTGCAACTCTTCAAGCGGCTTCGTATGCTATTCAAAATTGGTGATTTTGTAGCTCCTGTCTCACCAACCAAACCCATCCACAGAATTGGGGCTGGGCGGAAGTTTGTAGCAGCATCAATTTCGATACAGGTATTATAGCAACCGCCAAGGCGGTTAAGCGATAAACTGGAAGTAGACCTTGATGAAAGCTCCAGTAGAACCTCTGGGAAACTGATGCCCAAACCTTATAGTTATGACCTCCGGCAAAAAGTGATCCAAGCAATCTTGCTTGAT
>NZ_JAVRBQ020000122.1:0-19740 GCF_034531215.2 Nostoc sp. ChiSLP03a | reverse complement strand
ATAGGTCATCAGTGATAGCATAAATTGTAATTATTTCGTTTAACATTACCCCTCCTAATTTTTCCTCTGGAGGGGATTTTATTGCTTATGCAATGCCACCTGAACACCTGCAAGCATAACTAGCAACTTGGGTTAATATTGTCCAGAAGAAAAACGCGCTCCAGTTGTAAATTGAAGGTAGTAATATGGATGTAGATGAAATTCTCAAACGTTATGCTGCTGGAGAAAAAAGCTTTCAGCACAGTAGTTGAAATAAAAATCCCTGCCACAGATAGTTGACAGGGATAGCAGTTTTGAGATGTAGCTTATCTTTTAGCTAACAAAATCTTTGTGGGCAGCGACAAGCATCTGAGCTTGCCTTAAAACGTTTCCGAATAAATAAAAAGGAATTTGCCAAGCTGCAACGGTAACTTCTTTGACTATATCTTGTACGCTAACTGCGATTAATTCATGCTCTGGCGGCTCTCCCTCAATTGTACCAGACCAAGTAAAAGCTAATAAGAAATCATCGTCTCCAGGCAAAGATGCAATCAAACATTCTTCTGGTGTTGGTTCGCAAATAATTCCATAATCATTTGCAAGTTCTACTAATCTTTGAAATTTGTTTCCGTTTGTCATTTGTTCTTAGGATGTAATTGAATCTCAGTTTTAGAAGAAATCATATTTTGAACTCCAGAACTCAAGTGAGTTGCTACATAGCAGAAAGTACGAATTATTAATTATTCGTTGAAAATTATGAGTTATTGGAGTCGAACGGGCTTAAGTCCAAAATATTACCGCGATCGCTTGGTTGTATCAGCAACAATTGTTACTGTTTTAGAAAAAGCTAAACTACCTACTTTTTCGGTTTACCCTATTTACATACACCTCCATTTGTTACCATTTCAAGATTGATGCTTTAATCTCACCCTAGCTGACGCAGTGCATTGAAAATTGCGTCAGCTTTTGGGGGAACTGCTGTAAACCGAAGCAGAAAAAGATGCTCGTCAACATTAGACTGTTCGATCACCTTGGCATAGATATCTTCTTCTGTAGCCATTTCTGCCTCAATCAATAACTGGAGTTTGAGATTACTCAAGAGTTCTAAAGAATGTGGCGATTGCAGCTGCGCTCCTTTTTCTGAGAGGCTAATCAATTCCCCCATAAATACTGTTCCAACTGCATGTTTTCCCTGCAAAATGGAGTATTTTACAGGTACTTTTTGAGTAAGAACGATCGTTCTCTCATCGTATTTAGGCAAGAATAAATTATATTTACCACCAATGCCACGAATTTCACAAATTGTCACAGGGTGTTTTATGCCTTTGGGTTCTATTTGTAATTGCCCAGCAATTTGTAAGTCAATATTGGCATCCTTACAGGTATTTTCGGAAATTAAAATTTGTCCTCCCACTGTATAAGATTCAATTCGAGCAGCCAAATTAACATGACTGCCAATAACTGTATATTGAGCGCGTTTTTGAGAACCAACATTTCCCGCTACGGCTTCGCCTGTATTAATCCCAATTCCCATTTCCAGAATTGGAAAATTCATTTGCTGATTTTGTTCATTCACTTGCTCCATTGCTAATTGCATCGCAATTGCACAAGCGATGGCTCGTTGAGAATCATCCTTGCGACTAATTGGCGCACCAAATATCACAAAAATCCCATCACCCATAAACTCATTAATCGTGCCTTTATACTGGTTAATCACATCTGTCATTGTTCCCAGATAAAGATTCAAAATCTTTACTACTTCTTCCGGGGGCAATTGTTCAGAAATAGCCGAGAATCCTCTTAAATCAGATACGAGAACCGTAACTTTTCGGCGTTCTCCTCCTAGCTTTAACCCAGATGGAGTTTCTAAGATATTGGCGACGATTTCATCAGTTAGATAGCGGCCGAGGGTTTTTCGCATCTCGGTAGCACTTTGGGCAATATACTGAGTAAGTGCGATCGCAGAACCTCCAAAAGCCAGCAATGAAGGGATAACAGGAATCCACCAACCAGCCAAAAACGCCAGAAAACTACCACCAATTAAACCCCCACCTGCCAATAAAACACTAACAGCCATGAGGATTTTCTGATTGCTACTGCTGCGTTGCAGCCAACACAAGCTAGCACCAATCATTGACCAGATCAAAATTAATAGCCATTCTAGTGGGTCAGGTAAACACTTGATCGGTGGACGACCTTCCATTGCCGAACTTAAAATTTGACTAATCAAATTAGCATGAATTGTCACACCCGCCATCCGTTCCGGGTCAGTCAACACATTACTGCTGTAAGGCGTATAGAATAGATCCTTCAAACTCTCAGCAGTAGCACCAATTAGTACCACCTTGTTTCGCATTAAATCTGGTGGAATGAGATTCTCTTGCACTTGAGTAAGAGAAACTTTAGTAAACTGCTGTATCCGTCCTCGGTAATTCAACAGCACTTGATAGCTTCCGGCATCAGCTCGGACGTAACCTCCATCATTAGGTTCAAAAATTGGGAAAATACCGCGATTTAACTGCAAGTAATTAGAGTTAGTTGCCGATGGGTTGGCAGTAATACCTTCAGGTTTCAAGTACAACAATGCCAGTTTTAACCCAAAACTTTCCAGAATCTCGTCATTATTTAAATTTACGTACAATAATGCTCGTCGAATTTTGCCATCTCCATCTATGGGTAAATCATTCGACCCAATTTGATTAAGTTTCTTCAGTTCTGGAGATGAATCAACCGCCGAACTATCAATAGTATCAGAGACTTTTTGGACTCCAATCAAATTAGGAGTAGACTTAAACACCTTAAGTAAGTCTTGATGACCGGGATTTACGGGTAAATCACGATAAATATCTAAACCAATCGCTCTGGGTTTTTGCTGTTTGATTTTTTCTAACAAACTAGCAAGTTTTCCATCAGGCATAGGCCACTGTCCCTGCTTGCGGACATCTGCCTCATTAATCTCAACTATGACAATGCGGCTATCAGCCGATTCTCTTGGACGAAGGAGAAAAAATTGATCTAGTGCTGCCAATTCCAACAATTGCAGTAATCCAGTCAAGCGTATTGCAATCACCAGGGCTGTAATATTGGGAACAGCAAGTAAAACACCCCGCCATTGCCAAATGTGCGGTTTCAGCTTTGTCCACATAATATTTAGTGCTGAGTGCTGAGTGCTGAGTGCTGAGTTAGGAGTTAGGAGTTAGGAGTTAAGAGTTTTTCCTCAGCTTAATGCCCTCTGCCCAATGCGCCGTGCCCTTGTTTCGTAAATGTGCAACAATCAATCAATGGTTCGGAAGCGATCGCACTCAAACCTACAGACTTGAAAAATTGTTTCCAATCCAGCCTCGCTTTGAAATTATTCGGCTCAGTCCGGCGTAGCTGCACCAAACTGGTTAGCGCTTCATGCCAAATCCCAGCTTCTGCATAGATAGTGGGCAACTTGTACAAATTCGCCTTTGCTAACGCCTCTGACAAAGTTGCTCCTGGTTGAGTGCGTTCCACCCAACCATCTACAGTCGGATTTTCATTCTCGTCTTGATTATCACAAATAATTGTTAGATACCAATGATAAGTTTTACCTACAGCGAGTGCAGGGGCACTGTCAGGAAGTTTAAAGCTAATAATTCCCGATTTATTTGGAAGTGTAAAAGAGGTCTCATAAAATACGTTCTGGTCTTCAGTCAAGAGCAGAAACTTGGCTGTTTTGAGTTGAGATGGAGGTATATACCAGAAAAATATTGGATGTTGAGCAAATGTCAGCCCTAATTTATCTGGAGGTATTAAGGGAGTTATTAGTTGTTTGCCTTTTAGGCAAGAACTACCACGGGTAGAACCACCAGCACTTGCGGGAATTTTTCCCCGCTGTGGTGGTTTAAATGTTTGACTAATTTGCCAAGTTTTATTGGCATGGTACGACTGAGCTTGTACCTGTGCTGTTAAAGCAGAAAGCAAATACAAAGGTAAGGAAAAGGGTACAAAATATAGAGATGGTTTAATCCCTTTCATATTGATAATGCCTGAGTTCTAGATTAGTCAGGTGAATAAATCAAGTATTCCCAAAAGCAGAGTTAGATTTTTCACTCAACTACAGAACTATTTATTGGGCATTGGGCATTGGGCATTGGGCATTGGGAAAGAGGAGGCAGAAGTTCAAAAATGTTTGAATTTTGAATTTTGAATTTTGAATTTTGAATTGATTTCTCCCCTGCTCCCCTCTCCCTACTCAAATATATGGCGATACATCTTCACCGCATTTATCTGCTAAATAGGAGAGGGCGCGGAAACGTAAGCCTACCAGTTGCTCATATAATGGGTTAATTTTACACATCGGTGGAATATGCACTATCTTGCGTCCAAATAGGGTGACATCCCGTTCAAAGGGACACTGGGCGGGAATCATTTTACACAGAAAGCGGGCTACTCTTGGGTCTTGGATATCTAGCCCATCAAGCCAGTTTTGCAGAGGGCGTAGGGCATTGATTTGACGCTTTGTCAGCCCAGTGCTGGCGATAGTGGGGGTAATTTGCTGTGGGTATTCCAGAGTGTGGCGAAGGGCTTCGAGTAACTTCTGTGGCTGTTCCAAAGCTTGACAGAACTGTTGCAGAACCTCATCTTCGCTGGGAGAATAAGTACCATCTGCGATCGCTACCATTATCGCTGTCCTTAAGAAATTTTCGGCAGCTGGTGTCCCTTTACCCAACGCTGCGGCTAATTCCTCTGGCGTAATTACCTCTAGTGAGTCAAATTTAATCTTAGGAGCTAATTCATTTTCGGTGATGCTGGCAATTAATTCCTGTTCTTGGTCGTCAAAATTACCATCAGCCCAAGCAATAGTAAGCAGTCCACGCAACCAAGCGGCAATCTGTTCGCTGCTGTAGGGGGATTGAACGGTACTTGTCATAAACTCTATGTCTCAAGCTTTCCTCAGTCACTACTACGCTACCCTAACCAGTGACTATGAAGATAGTGGAAGCAGCACAGAAAGAAAAATAAATCAGAGAAGTTTTCAAATTGCAATAGTCGGTCTTAAGGTAAAATTCATTTGTACCATTATTGAGAATTTTTCTACTTAAAGTGAATTCGATTGGAGTATCTCAAATATTTATCAGGTTCAAGACTGTAATTTGCGCCACAGAATTATGGAGTTTTCTAAGTATGCGAAGCTGCTAGCTAAATATCGCCGACGCTTTTCTCTAATGAATCGTTTACTGATGTTACTTACTTCTCTATAGAATTGCGATCGCTTGGCATTAGTGAAATTAGGTTAACTCTAAAAAATTAAGGTATATAATGTTTTTCTTTGGCATTGAACATGAAGTCGCGTTTTTGAATAATGAGGGAAAATTTGCTGATTTCTCCCACACAAAATTTGCTGATTTCAATCAAATTATTGCAAGGCTACCTACATACCCCAGTGATTATCCTCAACTCCGCGTTGGCGATGCGGGTATTAAGATGAAAAGATGGTATATTGAGGGATTTGAAAGATTTGCGGATTCTGATGAAGTCATAGACTGTCATGTGAAAGGTATTGAAATTAGAACAACTATCCATTCTAATATTCTAGGCGCTATTACTGAATTATCAGAAAGTTTTAACTTGCTACGTCAGGTTGCCGCTGACTTTGGCTTATCAGCAGTTTTGGTGAGTTTTAATCCCTACAATCCAGCTTTTGAGCCTCAACCCCCATTAAACAACTATGAAATTAAACAGCTAGAAGCTTATCCTGACGAACAAACTGCTAATATTCACATGGTATCTTATGGCCCAGATTTAAATATTTCCGTGGCAGATTTGTCAACTGAAGATGTAATTGATATTGGCAGAAAGTTAACTTATTACAGTCCCTATATCGTTCCTTTTAGTTATAGCTCTCCCTTTTATAATGGAGGTTTATGGGATGGACTATCGGTACGAACATTTATCAGAACTGGCAAAAGACCAGCTACTCTGGTTTTTGTTCAAAAAGAAGAACAACTTATTAACAGCATACCTGCCTTAACAAAAATTGCCCGCATTCCGGCGGAAGTGGGACGCATCGAATTTAAGGCTTGTGATAGTTGTGATAATTTTTTAATCTATGCGGCTTTGCTGGTATTATTGAAAGGTTTGGTGTTGGATGAAACCTTACTGGGTAGAGCAACTGTACCCGATGCAGCGTTACACCAACTTTCTGCAAAAGAAGCGTTTGAAAACGAAGATATTTTTGAAAATGCGACAAAAATCTTCCAAGCAGCCGAAGTTGCTTTAGGAGATGACCCAGATGTTCATTATTTAACGCCCTTAAAAGTGCTGCTGGAAAAGCGAAAAACAAGATCCCATGAATTAATAGAAATGTTTCATCACGTAAATTCAATAGAAGAGGTTATAAGGCAGACTTATCAAGTTTAAAAAAAAGATTTATTTTTCTCCTTTTATTTATTAGAAGGGATTAAGCAGAGTCTTTATATAATTATATAAATTAATACTTTACAAATGTCCTATAAAGTGCTTCTTCCTGCAATTCCTTTAATGTGATAAAGTCCAGCTAACTGAACATAAATAGTATAGCCTTAGCTTGAAAAAACTAGATTAAGTCGATATACCTAGAGACTGATTTTATTATAACTAAAGATGTAGTAAAATTCATTCTAGAGATTGATGCATACCCTAGCTTTTTCACAGTAAAAGTGTAAACAGGGAACTGAAATGAAGGATTTCAATTATGAAATCTAATAATTTTGCTAAAGAATTAAGGTGGTATTTGCTTATTATCCCTTACTAATTCGATGCAGAAATACAAAAAATCTCTTCGTCAGGTTCGTTTTCCAAGAACTTCTAAATTGAAGCGGAGCTTGCCAGTTTTATTATTGCTAAAAACTGCTGAGTAAGTAAAGGTATATGCTTCGCTCTTTCACTAAAAGTTCTGCGTTGTTAAAGCTGTTATGGAGGATTTCAAATGAAGATGATTACTTCTGTTTTATCTATTTTTCGTCCAGTACGTTTTCTAGTAGTAGCTTTTACTTGCGCTCTAGTATTATTTTCTAATGCTTTTCCTGCTTTTGCAATTGGTACCGACCAAAGTAACCCTACTGAAGGTACTACACAATTGCTTGACATTCAGCGCAAAACTGACGAAGCCGCTAAAGAACCACCACAAGGATTGAAAAAGGTTCAAAAGGAGTCTAATCAAGGACTCAATGAGGTTCAGGGAGCGGCTGATGTTGACAAGCAAAAGAGTCCTGAAAATTCTCAGGGTGCAAGAACTATCGAAGAAAAAGCAAATAAATTATTTGACAAAATTACAGGTAAATAACAGAGTTAATATCTTGGTAATTTTTTGTTAGTAATGGGTGATTGTGTCAAAGCAATCACCCATTACTACTTACTTATATTAATATCTCTGTTTTTTTAGCCGATAAAAAATAAGGAAATGTAGCTAATTGATGAATTATCTATAGACTCAATAGTACTACCTATTAAGGCATAGGTATAACTATGGAATGTAAGAATTAATCTAAACTTATAATGTTTCCTTTGGTTGATGTGGATGATGTGGAAAATTTGGCAAGTTAATAAATAAGTTTGCTTAGGGATGGAAAATAATGCGTGCGATAAACATTGGTCTTACAGACGAACAGCGTCAAGGTGTAATTAATCTGTTGAATCAAGATTTAGCAGATGCCTATT
The DNA here is from genome assembly GCF_034531215.2 of Nostoc sp. ChiSLP03a. NCBI lineage: Bacteria > Bacillati > Cyanobacteriota > Cyanophyceae > Nostocales > Nostocaceae > Nostoc > Nostoc sp. ChiSLP03a. The sequence goes on along the minus strand of NZ_JAVRBQ020000122.1, from coordinate 12,096 downwards.
TACTGCTGGTGAAAACCAAAAAGTATCACTGGGATGTCGTTGGCCCTCAGTTCCGCTCTTTGCACCAGCTTTGGGAAGAACACTACCAAACGCTGACTCTAAATATTGATGCTTTGGCAGAGCGGGTTCGCGCTTTGGGCGGTTATCCAGTTGGTACATTGGAAGGATTTCTCAAGCTTGCTACCCTCAAGGAACATGGTGGTAATGTGCCTACAGCAACAGGGATGGTAGCTAATTTAGTGGACGATCACGAGCAGGTTATTCGTAATTTGAGAGACCATGTAGATCAGTCTGGTGAAAACTTCCACGATCAAGGAACTGCTGACTTTTTGACTGGACTACTCGAACAGCATGAAGAAATAGCTTGGATGCTGCGTTCATTTATTGAAGGCGAGGCACTAGATGCAGATGGCAGACAGCCAGCAGCAGGGGCTAAGACTCCCGTAGGTGTATAGCTCATAACATCTGAGTTCAGGAAGGCTGTATGTGAAATCAATTGAGGGAGGATCGATTCCTCCCTCAATTGATGTGAAAGAATTAATCTGCCTGGATCTACTCATTCACCTTGCCAATTTGGGAATTGAAAATTGGTTCATGCGCCAATCTCACTTAACGCCAGTTCGCTCAAGTCGGAAATTCCGCTTACGCGGCTGGTTCATTTATGTATCCTGGGGAATCTGTCTAGTGCAGTGGCTCATCCCGCTCGGTGCAATCAATCTAATAATATAAAAATTGATTGGTCATCTTCATTGCCAAAACAACATAATAATAGGGAGGAGTTTTTAAGTGTCAGAAGTATACAAAGCAGAACGTACTATTTCTGCTGTATTTAAAGAACAGAAGCAAATTGATGATGTGATTCGACGTTTACTAGACAGGGGTGTGCCTAGAGATCATATTTCGGTCATGGGCAGAAATTTCCAGTCGGAAACGAGAATTGCTGGTTTTATTAGTAAAAAAGATGTGATAGTGGGAGGTTTGAGAACAGGAGCAGTTTTTGGTTCTTTGTTTGGTTCCTTTCTCAGCTTGCTTACGGGTGTAGGCTTATTGTTTATTCCCTTTGTCGGCCCAATTGTGTCAGCAGGGCCTATTAGTGCAGTGCTATTGGGGGCTGCTAGTGGAGCGATCGCAGGTAGTGCAGGTGCCGGTCTAGTATCGGTTCTGACTACTTTGGGAATGCCAGAAGATAAGGCGGCTATCTACCAAACTCGCTTACAAGCTGGCGAATTTTTCGTGATGGCAGAAGTTCCAAGCGATCGCACTGGCGAATTTCAATTGCTGCTCGAAAGTGCTGGTGGCGAAGAAATTAACACGATTGAGAAAACTTTGGATCGTTCTTGTTCTGGACAGTGTAACAGTCCAGCAGACTTGTCTCCTGAAGTTCGCGCTCATCTTTCTGATGAAGCTCAGAGTACATTCATTGAACGATATAATGCTGTACTCAATGAAAAAAGTGACGAGTTCACAGCCGAACAAGCTGCTTGGGAGACTATTCACCAACAATACGAAGAAGATGAAAATGGTGTCTGGTCTAAAGCTAAGGTCAAAGCCTGAAGAAAGCAGGAGGTAGGAGTCGAAACACTGACTCTTGCCTCTGTTGTTGAACTACTGTGCAAGACTAGATATCAGAGATTTATAACAAATAAATTATCCGATATTGTGGGGTGGGTTTTGTGGCTTACCCCACAAAAAGTAAGTATATTGGCAATAATCTGGAAATCTTTGTAGATATTTATACGTATTATGGCAGGCGAGCGCACTTAGATAGAAATTGCCTACTCTAGGTCTGGTTTGCATAATTTTGGGTACATTACCGCAAATGCGCTGATACTTTAATTTTCCCTCTTCATAAATTCCGCAAAAACACCGTTACGCTATTTGTGTTTGCGATCAAAACTTAGAGCATCCAGTTTATGAGGGCGGATTTATGACCAACCCTGTAAAGACGGTTATCCAAGTCAATCTGGAGATGGCTCTAGAAGTAGCTCAAGAATTAGAGCAAGCTCCATACACTCAACTCGGTGCTTATTGTTTGGAAATTTTACGGGAAATCGGATGTGCTGGTACTGAACTCCCAGTTAACTTACAAACTCGCGATCAGCAGCTAAATTTCATTACAGGCTTTGCATCTTATGCTTTTGGGGAGGTACAAAGTGTATAAAGCATTAATTGATGATATATTTTCTGATTCTGAAGATACAGAAGAAACCACCTTTCCTGCCACAGATGAAGATTTATTAATCTTAACAGAAAAATATTTAGGGTTTGAAATTCCCTCAAAGATTTTCTTGCAAGCTATAGCCATTGCTGATTACGACGGTGCAGCTGCTTTTCGCTACGTTGATAATTATTTGATTACTCTCAAAAATAAGAAGAAGCGTAAGCAGAAGAAATTACTTGTGTTAGGGTGTTCGACTAGATTTGACAATAATTGACGTGTTTATTCACCAGTTAACTAAAAACCAATACGATTTAGATAAGATAATTTGCACGGCTGATGTAGAGGCGTTGTATTACAACGTCTCCGCACATTTGTTTCAAAAAGACAATAAACAACAATAACAATTTATCTAGAGTTAGTGGCAGGGCAAACGCATTTTATTTACTAATCAAAAATAAAAAGGATTCTCAAGTTATCTAATTGAAGAAGGCATGAGGCAGAGAGCAGAAGACACTATTCATTCTGCCCTCTGCCTTTTTCGATAACTGTCAAACTTGATGAGATTATAAACAAAACAAATCCGATCTTATCGGAAAATATTAATTAGCTTATTTTAAAATATATAACTCTTTAGTAAAAATAAAAACTCCCGATTCGGGTAATAGATAGCTTTACCAAAGAGAGAGGTTAAGCCTCGCTAGATTAGGAAACGCTATATGAAATTTAAAACATTATTTTCTAGTAAGCAAACTAGTACATTAAACATATATTCTCAAGAAATAGATTAATTAATAATTAACTAAAAAAATACTGTCTAGAACATCACAAATTAATTTAATACCAGACCCTACTTTAGGCAGAAGGTTAAGAAAATCAATTCAGCTAACTTAGTTAATTAAATAACAACTTATCGGCTCAATACTTTTGATTTAGATCCTTGCTTGGAGTTGAGAAATAGAAAAACTTCTTCTATATTTCAACAAATTGCTTAGTAGCAGTAGCATAAGAACCATTTAACTTCAAACTCAGCTTCAGGAGATACCAATGAACTTAAACCATAGTCAAAATTTGCTCAAAATGCTTGCTAGCCTCGTGGGAGTTGCTAGTACTGGTGCTTTAATAAGTCTTCCAGTATACGCTCTGCCCCAACCCATCTCTAGAAGTTTAGAAACTAGTCAAGCCCCCATAGGTGATAGATTGTACTCTCAAGCAGGGCAATCTACAGGAGGTGATTCTACCACCGGAACGCAGCAGTATCCAAATAATGGTACTAGTGGTAGTGGAACTGGTACTAGTGGAACACAGCAGTATCCAAATAATGGCACTAGTGGAATAAATAATGGTACTGGAACACAGCAGTATCCAAATAATGGTACTGGAACGCAGCAGTATCCAAATAATGGCACTAGTGGAACAAATAATGGTACTACCGGAACGCAGCAGTATCCAAATAATGGCACTAGTGGAACAAATAATGGCAGTACCGGAACGCAGCAGTATCCAAATAATGGCACTAATGGAACCCAGGACAATACAGGAGGTAACAACACTACAGGTGGACAAAACACTGGTGGAGGTGTCAGAGCGCTCTGGTAATTTCTTAGCCTTATACGATACAGGCTAGAGAGCTTGTTAAGCTTGCTTCCTCTACTTAGATGATTTCAAATCATGACTGTTATCAACAGTAAATGCAGTAGAAAAGATGAGATGTCATATCAATTGATTCGATTTCTACTGCAACTACTTTTGACAATTTTGTTTTCCCTTCCTCACAAAATTACATATCTAATGCTAGACTATTCTGTTCATCAGAATGATTTCTCAAATAACTACAGAGTATAACAATCTCAAAAATTAAACAATTGATAATTAATTTGGTACTAAAATATTGATAGGCAGAATTTAAAATTTGAAAATGCTCAAGCAATTAGATAAATTAGTTATTTTTATTTGTGCATCTGGATTAAATTTTAATCCGGCTATATCATTAGCTTCTGAACTAACAGTTCCTTCTCATACTTCAACCAACAATTTAGTCTCTCAAACGGCTTATATTAATAATAATTTAATTATTCAACCTCTTCACCTAGAGATCAGCCTTCGCAACCGTCGAGTAACCCTTTATCGAGGAAAAAACCGAATTAAAAGTTATCCCATAGCAGTAGGTCGCCAAGACTGGGAAACCCCAATTGGTAATTTCCGAGTGCGTACAATGTTAGAAAACCCTACTTGGATAAACCCTTTTACAGGTAAAGCCATCCCAGGAGGAGATCCTGAAAACCCACTTGGCAAATACTGGATTGGATTTTGGACAAACGGTAAAAATTGGGTTGGCTTTCACGGTACCCCTAATCCTGATTCAGTAGGTAAGGCTGCCTCACACGGTTGTATTCGGATGTACAACAACGATGTTAAAGAATTATTCTATCAGGTTAATATGGGAACACCAGTTACTGTGGTGCGATAGCTGATATAGAGTTATGACGAAAGTCTTAGTCGAGGGTAGCTAGTTATTAACCCAAGTTGCGGCTTTTCATTTTAATCCAAAATCTAAAATCTAAAATTGTTCGGTCATTACAAATTACGGATTAGTATTACTTCTGGCAAGACAAACTTGTTCATAACTTTTACCAGCAATATCCCAAGTGAATTCTGTTTCTACCAGTTGTCTGCCGTTGTAAGACAATTCTGAACGCAGATATGAACTATCGAATAGTTGACTAATAGCGGTGACGTACTCTGCGGGTTTATTGGCTCGTAATGCCCGTAATGGATGACTAGCAGCATCTACAGTTAATCCTTCTAAGCCGCGATCGCTGGCTACTACAGGTATACCAGCTGCCATTGCTTCTAAAGTTTTATTTTTAATACCAAACCCAGTCCGCATCGGTACAACGCAGATCGTGGCTTGATGTAAATATTCTGCCATCGAAGGTACACGCCCCAGCACATTAATTCCTGGTTTTTTATCAAGTGCCAAAACTTCTGCCACTGGGTGAGAACCGACAATATCGAAAGTAGTATCGGGATACAATTTTTGGATTTCTGGCAAAACTTCATTGCTGAAAAAGCAAACAGCATCAATATTTGCTAAATTATCCATTGCACCAATAAAAATTAGGCGATGTCCTCCGGGATCGGTGGTACGCTTGGGGAAAGAAACTAAATCTACGCCATTGGGAATAACTGTAATTTCACTGTTGGGGTTAAATTCTTGTAATTGAATTTTATCTTCTGCTGTTGTCGCCACAATTGCCGAAAATTTAGCACAATAGTTTTGCTCATAACGCCGCAAAAGTGGCAGATTAATTTTGTCTCTGAGTGAATTTTCTGAAATGCCTGTTGCTAATTGGTTCTGACAGGTAGCGTAAACAGAACTATGAACATTAACAATGGTTTTTAGCTGTTTTTGAAAATGTGGCTGCACATAAATCTCATTGACGCTATGTTCGCAAGTAATTACATCACATTTTCCCGCTTCCACCCAGTTATTAACCCATGTTTGCATCTCAACTGAGTAGCGGTTAAGTACGCTTGGCGGTGTTCCCTGCTGCAAAAATCTGCCAAATCGCTGTATTTTCTGCAATATTCCGGTGGTTTGAGAATCTGGTGGGCGTTCAAAAATAGCTAGACGATCCACACAATCGCGTAATCCTGCTACTTCTGCGTCTGTAACATCACTTTCGCGTTGAGTAACGAGGGTGACAGTATGACGTTGACTCAAGTACTTGAGTAAATTAAATGTCCTAACTTGGGTTCCTCCACGCGTTGCTGGGTAAGGAAAGGTGGAAGATAGCATTAAAATGTTCATATCAGCGTCTTCAAAAGTTTTTGGTTTAGCCAAAATAGGAAGGTGCAGCCAAAGTCAATTCTAAAGGGTGCGATCGCATCGGAATTTTAATCATAAACTCTGTTCCCTGACCAGGTGCTGAAATACACGTTATTTGACCACCATGTTTGGACACAACAATTTCCTGGCTAATCGACAAGCCTAAACCCGTTCCTCTACCTACGGGTTTTGTTGTAAAGAAAGGGTCAAATAGGCGATCGCGTACTTCCTCTGTCATACCGGGGCCAGTATCGCCAATCCTAATAGTCACAAAATTATTGTCAGTTACTTCGGTGCGAATCCGAATCGTGCTGCGGCAAAAGTAAATTTCCTGGGGCGATCGCTGTTTATCATACTCCTCCAAAGCATCAATTGCATTCACCAATAGATTCATAAACACTTGGTTGAGTTGTCCTGGATAACACTCCACAAGGGGTAGGTCGCCATACTCTTTAACGAGTTGAATCCCTAGTTGGTTAGAACTGGCTTTAAAGCGATTGTGCAAAATCAGTAGCGTGCTATCTAACCCAGCATGAATATCCACTGGCTTCATTTGGGCTTCATCCACGCGGGAAAAAATCCGTAACGACTGAATAATTTCGCGGATGCGGTCAGCCCCAACCTTCATTGAACTCAGCAATTTGGGTAGGTCTTCACTCAAAAATTCTAAATCTATCGCTTCAGCCAGTTGTTGAATTTCAGGTAGCGGTGAGGGAGTGTACTTAGCATATAGGTTCAAGAGGTCGAGCAAACCTTCGGTATATTCATAGGCGTGAGTCAGATTTCCATAGATAAAGTTGACAGGATTGTTAATTTCATGGGCGACACCCGCCACCAATTGTCCCAGACTGGACATTTTTTCACTATGAACCAGTTGGCTTTGAGTTTCTTGAAGTTGGCGAAAGGCAAGTTCTAGTCGATTGGCTTGTTCTCGATAGCGTGCTTCTGATTCTTGCAATGCTTGTTCTGTACAAATTCGCTCTTGGATTTCCTGTTGCAGCCGCTGATTAGATTGAAAAAGTGCAGCCGTCCTTTCTTTTACGCGTTCTTCTAACTCAGATGTCAGTTTTAAGAGGGCGTTCTCTGCTTTAGTTCGTTCTTGAATCTCCTGTGCCAGATGCACATTTTGTTCTTGCAATCTCTTAGTCAGGTTTCGGATGCTTAAATGGATTTTGACACGGGCTAAAACCTCTTCATGCTGAAGCGGCTTAGTGATATAATCCACCGCCCCAAGATTCAACCCTCTGACCTTATCTACCGTCTCAGAAAGCGCCGTCATAAAAATTACGGGGATGTCTTTAATTGATTCTTGAGCTTTCAAATGCTGGCAAGTTTCAAACCCATCCATACCAGGCATGAGTACATCTAACAAAATTAGATCGGGGAGAGCATATTCGACCTGTTCAATTGCATCCTCGCCATCCTGCGCTACTAAAACTTGGAAGCCAGAATCAGCCAAGAAATCGAATAACACTCCTAAATTTGTCGGGTTGTCATCAACGATTAAGATAATGCCATTTTCAATGTTGGAAAGACTCATTAATTTACTCCTAGATTTTTTAAAACTTCACGGATTTTTTTAACTTGAAAACCTTTAGCTAATTGACGCAGTTCTAAAGAAAAAGGTGCATATTTAACATCCAATTCTTCTAATTGATTAATTCGCTCTACAATACCTTTAAGATCGCCTTTCATTGCTAAATTCAATAGAATTGCAATTTCGTCTGCGGAGGGAGCTACCAATGATTGCTGAAAATTTTCTTGTTTATTTTCTGTAGATACTTTTTCACCATCTTCATAAATCCATTCCAGTTTTAAGTGATACTGCAACTTTTCTAAAAGCTCTGTTATGCGGATGGGCTTAGGTAGAAAATCATTGCAACCCGCCTCCTTACTTTTATTGAGATCGAAATCAAAAACACTGGCAGAAGTGCCAATCACGATCGCATTCTTTAGTTCAGGTGATCGCCGAATGCGACGGGTAGTTTCAAAGCCATTCATTTGAGGCATCAACAAATCCATTAAGATACAATCTGGATTCCATTCAAATGCCTTATTGAGACAATCTTGACCATCTACTGCTTCGATCGTTTCAAATCCTAAAGGCGATAGCATCTTGACCAAAATTGCCCGATTTTCTGGTCTGTCATCTGCCACGATAACTTTCAGCTTCTCGCCTTTAAAACTTTGGATATTTCGTTGCTCTTTTTTGACAACATCAGCATATTGAAAAACTTCAGGTAAATCTAAATCAAAGAAGAAAATGCTCCCTTTTCCTAAAGTACTCTTCACCTGGATTTCGCCACCCATCAGCTGAACTAATTGGCGGGTAATTGCTAGTCCCAATCCTGTTCCTTCTGCTTTGCGATTGCAATCTCCTACCTGCTGGAATGGCAAAAATATCTCTTCTAATTGCTCTGGTGCCATGCCAATTCCTGTATCTTCCACCTGAAACCGAATTCTACCTTCCTGATAGCCGACTTTGAAAGCCACGCCTCCAGTTTCAGTAAATTTAACTGCATTACCCAGTAAGTTAATCAAAGCTTGCCGCAACCGTTTTTCATCAGCTTTAACACCTATAGGAAGTTGAGTAATCTGTTCAAAAATTAAGCAAATACCTTTTTGTTCGGCACGGATACGGCAGATTTCGGCAATGCCTTCGCTCCGCAACAACCATATCCATAGTAGGCATCGTTGAGATAGGTATTAGCAACTTTCTCTCTGCCACAAGCAAAATAGAACTCTGCTGCTAGTTCCGAGGCTAGGGCTTCTTCTTGAATATATCCATGTTCTCTGGCTCCAGTTATGGCTCGATCGTAAAACGCGATCGCTTTGGCATCTTGCTTCAATACTCGCGCTTTTTCTGCTTCCACTAAATCGTACTTATGCTGATAGTTCGCAGGAGAATGCAACGCCCATTGCTTCATTTTTTTCTGCTGGGCTATCACTTGGCTGAAATATTGTTGGCGAGCGCTTTGTGATGCGCTGGGATACAAAGCTAGGAGAGTCAAAGAAGAGTAAAACTTGTGTTCGGCTTTGTACATCAATCCTTGTCCACCTTGTTCGTATTTTTCTGCCAGCAAGGCATTCTCAGCAGCGCGATCGTAATTTTTAAATAAATAACCCAGAAGCAGTTTAGAAACATAGATAGGATAAATAGCCATATAATTATTGCTATTTATCAGAATTGGCAACATTTTATTTTCATCAAAACTTTCGCCAATTAATCGATATGGTTCCGATGTATTCTTAATTAAATTCAAGCCTGTCTGTCGGATTATTTTAGCATAAATGGTTTGAAATTCTTGCTTAGTTATTTGCATCAAAGCGATATAATGCGCTTGTTTCTTGAGAGCTATTTCTAGATTTTCACCGATAAAAAACAAATGCGTACAATAAAAAGAAGCTGAATAAGAAGCATATTCTAAATCTCCTGTTTCCAGACCTCTTTGGACACCCTCAATTAACGGCTCTATAGTATTAATAGCTGGTTCTTTCCAATGCCTGATAAAATAATTAAATGTTTCATAGATTTTCGCTGTCATTTCCTTAGCATTGAATTGATTTAACAGCTTTAAGCCTAGCTGACCGAATTGATAACCAGAATCCATGTCTTCAAAAGCGCCACATAGGAACATTCCATAAAGTGTATACACATAAGCTGACAGAGGAGAGTTCCCATATTTGAGACAGAGATTGGTCATTTTAAAAACGACCTGGGGATAAAGTTCGGGAGCTACAATATAAACCGGAGGAATTAGATTGATTAATACTCGCAGTGCAGCTAATTTATAAACATCAGTCATTTCTGGCAATTCTGTTAAATCCTCAATTCGTTTCCCTCCTAAATTTAATCTAGTCAGTCTCGTTGGAGGGGTTTCCGATAAAGGCAATCCTAGCATTTTTAGCACTTGCAGTCCGGTATTTAACGCAGCTTGCATTTGGTTTTTAGCAATATAAAACTGCATTTTTGTCTCATACACCTGAACTCGATCGAGCAGGGTTTTTGCCTGTGCCAAAACTATATCAGAAAGCATTTCTGCTCGCTCGAAATTAGTGTTGAGGAATTCTACTGCTGCTGTTTCTACATAGAGGTTGAGTGTCATGTCATACTGACACTGCCAACTATCTGCCGCAAGTAATTCCAAACCTACATTTAAATATTTAACAGATGATTCATACGCTGTTGCTGCTTTTGCTTTCTGTCCAGCTATAAGATTGAGTTGAGCCAGTCTATCTTTTTGAGGCTGTTGGGCGATGAATTCAGCACCAACATTTAGTTGGTTGACAATTTCAAAGACGTTTTCTTGAATATCTGTTTCCGAGGTATGTATTAGTAGTAGTTCGCCGATTTTTAAATGAGTTTGTTTTTTCTGGTTATCTGGAATGAGAGAATAAGACGCTTGCTGCACTCGGTCGTGTAAGAACTTATAGGTGATAGGTGATGGGTGATGAGTAATGGGCGATCGCCTATTCTCAGTCTCCATTTGTTCTGAGTCGAAAACGAGTGGTGTTTTGTAGGAATTGTTGAGGGGTAGAACCAAACCTGATTGCAAAGCTTCCCACAAATCGGCTGCTGTTTCTGACTTAGATGTTTTATTAATAATCGCTAAGATATCTAAAGTAAACTTGTCTCCAATGCAAGCGGCAAGTTTTAAGACATTCTGTGTTTTTTCAGATAGTTTTTGAATCTGATTTGCCATAAAATCAACTACATTATCAGTTATATTAACTCCCTTGATAAACTCAAGATTCCATTGCCAAAAACCACTTTCAAAGTCAAAGAATAACAATTTATCCCGATCAAGAGATTTGAGTAACTGAGTTAAGAAAAAGGGGTTGCCTTGGGTTTTTGTAAAAACTAACTCAGCTAACGGCTTTACTTTTAAAAGTTCGCTACGAAGAGTATCGGCTACTAACTGATTGACGTGAGAGATATCCAAAAGCTGGAGGATAATATTATTTACGATCGCACCAGTCTGTTGAATCTCCTCTAAAGCTAAGCTTTGTTTAGTTAACATTTACGATCGCTACGGGGTATTTCAACTCGAAGAAATTAATGCTGTAGCTTCAGCATCGGTGTTTCCAGGTGTTTTTGTGGTTGAGGCATTAAGTTTTCAGAAAAATATGTTTTGAATTTTATATTTTCTGAGCCTTCACTCAGTCAGGAAACGATCGCGGCACTTGCAGACGATGCTATTGTCTACCTAGTTGATGCTTGTGCAGATTAGAGTTTCTACCAGCGTAAATTTGTTTTTTTGGTAGTAACTAGTTTAGTTTCTGTAAGGATTCAGAATCATATTCATCAACTACAAGCAAGCTTTGGTCAATTCCAGTTTTTTTGAGTGTTTCCAAAACCATTTCTTGCGGAGCAACTATGTAAATATTTGCATTAGCATCTATTGTTTGTTTAGCAAAAATGAGTACTCGTAGACCCGCACTGGCCATATATTCTAAGTCTTGCATCAACAACACGAGGTGTTTTGGATGCTCAACTGCTGCTTTCTCTACCTCTGTCTTGAAAATCGGTGCAGTCATTGCATCTAATTCTCCAGACAAAGTGATTTTAGCAACATCATTGCCGATTTCTAGTGTAACGCTCAAAGCCATAACTTTTTCCTCTATCTCTATGCTTATTTATTTGAACCTATTCGTAAGATTTTAAGGTCAAAGACAATTTATCAACAAGCAATTAAATTTAAAATATTGCTGAAAATTAGCGTTGGAAACATAATTTTTGAGCAGGTGATGCCTACTTTGGGCTATGCCTACGCGTCAGGGACTTTCAACTCAAAAAAGATCCCATCGCTGTGTAGGCAGAAGAGCAGGGAGATATTAACAGTCTATACTTTGACGACGCTTTCAGGAGCTTGTTGCCGGATAGGCACTTGAATTATAAAATTAGTGCCTTGCCCAAGGCTAGAAAAACATAGCAATTTCCCACCATGCTTTTCCGTAATGATTTGGTATAGCAACCGCCAAGGCGGTTAAGCGATAAACTGGAAGTAGACCTTGATGAAAGCTCCAGTAGAACCTCTGGGAAACTGATGCCCAAACCTTATAGTTATGACCTCCGGCAAAAAGTGATCCAAGCAATCTTGCTTGA
>NZ_JAVRBQ020000121.1:0-7066 GCF_034531215.2 Nostoc sp. ChiSLP03a | reverse complement strand
GGCTCTAAAAACCCCACTTCCATTCCTCTCCCCCACAGGGAGAGAGGCTTTGAAACCCTAATTTTTTCGTTGTCAACTAAAAATATTTCTGCCCCTCTGTGCCTCGGAGAGGGGTTGGGGAGAGGTTCATCGAACTCACGTTCATTTAGAAACTTCCTTTCAACTCAAAATCGGATGCTGAGATTGCGTAGTTTATCACCGTAGGCATCGCATTCACTATTTTAGATTTTACTAATTGCAATTTTTCAAAATACTTAAAGCTACCGCCTCCGCTACCTTGATACCATCGATACCAGCCGAGAGAATTCCCCCTGCATATCCCGCGCCTTCACCAGCTGGATAAAGACCGACGGTATTTAAACTTTGATAATCCTCTTGGCGTTTAATCCGAATCGGTGATGACGTGCGGGTTTCTACCCCAGTCAACACGGCATCATCCATTGCAAATCCTTTTATTTGTTTGTCAAAAGCGGGAAGGGCTTCACGAATGGCAGCGATCGCATAATCTGGTAAACTCTGACTCAAATCGCCCAAGTGTACCCCTGGGGTATAAGACGGTGTAACAGTGCCCAATGCTGTCGAGGGACGATGGTTGAGAAAGTCTCCCACCAACTGTCCTGGCGCTTCATAAGTCCCACCGCCCAATTCAAAAGCTCGTTCTTCCAAGCGTCGTTGAAAGTCAATTCCTGCTAACGCATTTCCTGGATAATCTTCGGGAGTGATGCCCACAACGATCGCACTATTGGCATTGCGCTCATTGCGAGAGTATTGGCTCATCCCATTGGTGACGACTCGCCCCGGTTCTGATGTAGCTGCAACCACCAAGCCCCCCGGACACATACAAAAACTATAGACAGAACGACCATTTTGACAGTGGTGAACTAGTTTGTAATCGGCAGCACCCAAAAGCTTATGACCCGCCTGAGAACCGAAACGACATTGGTCGATGAGAGTCTGGGGGTGTTCGATCCGAAAGCCGATGGAAAAAGGTTTCGGCTCGATGTAAACCCCGCGTTCAAATAGCATTTGGAAGGTATTACGGGCGCTATGACCTACCGCCAGAACCACATAATCGCTGGCGATATATTCGCCACTGGCGAGGGTGACTCCCCGCACCTGTCCATTTTCGATGTTAATATCTTCCACTAGGCTTTGAAAGCGAATTTCGCCACCGAGGGATTCGATTTTGGCACGCATACTTTGGACGATTCCCACCAGTTTGAAGGTGCCGATGTGCGGTTTGTTGATATAGAGAATTTCTGGTGAGGCTCCCGCATTGACAAGTTCGGTTAGTACCTTGCGCCCATAGTGCTGAGGATCTTTGACTTGACTGTAGAGTTTGCCATCAGAAAATGTACCCGCCCCACCTTCACCAAACTGGGCATTGGATTCTGAGTTGAAATTTGATTTTTTCTTCCAAAAGCCAAAAGTATCAGCAGTGCGATCGCGGACTTGTTTGCCACGTTCTAAAACGATCGGACGGAAACCCATTTGCGCCAGCATCAAACCCGCAAACAAGCCACAAGGCCCAGTACCAATGACGATGGGGCGAATCTTCAAATTGCTCGGTGCTTTTGCCACTGGGCGATACCTCATGTCTGGCGTAGCCATTACATGGGGATCTTTTTTCAGGCGTTTGAGTAGATGGGTTTCCTGAGTTGTTTCTACATCCAGAATATAAACAAGAGCGATCTCTCCTTTCTTACGGGCATCGTAGCTACGCTTGAAGATGGAATAACCGATCAATTCTTCATCTGTAATTTGCAGCTTTTTGAGGATGGCAGTCTCGATCTCATCTTCAGGATGATCGAGCGGGAGCTTTACTTCTGTTAGGCGTAACATAGCGACGAGAAATTCATACTGTCTATTAAAATCTTAATCAAAATCATCGAATTTTAGATTTTAGATTTTAAATTTTGGATTGAAGATTCAAAATTTAAAAAGGTCTGAATGCGAATTTATGTTGAGCGGAGTCGAAACACAGCATCTCCAATAGTTGCCCTGAATTTATACTCGCTCCGCAATAAGCAAGCTACGCAAAATAAAATCAGAAATATAGAGATACTTTAATCTTTAGCCCAAAAATTAACATATTTTGGACTATTTTTATCGGATTTTTTTTAACATTCAACACTTTTGGTCTAATGGGTTTTATAATGCAAGCGTTACAGACCTCTTTTGATCGCAATGACACGAGTGCAACTTGTTTATCCAAAAATTCCAGATAGCAAAAATTGTCCTTGGGAACGCTGCATAGCTTTTGAGAAATATGATGGTACAAATCTTCACTGGGTTTGGGAATTGGAACTTGGGTGGTATGCCTTTGGTACGCGTCGGGACCGGTTTGATTTAGATGATATGGGAATTGCACAATTTAACAAAGCGCATCCAGGTTTAGAAGAAGCTCCTGAGATTTTTAACAGAGACTTTGCTAATCCTTTACAAAGACTATTTCAAGAAAATTTAAATTATCACTATCCAGAAATTACCGTATTTACAGAGTTTTTTGGGACTAACTCCTTTGCAGGGATGCATCGAAAGGATGACCTGAAACAACTGATTCTCTTTGATGTACAAACTGAGAAATGTATTATTGCTCCCGAACAATTTCTCCGAGATTTTAGTTACCTAAACATTGCACAGGTTGTTTATCGCGGTAAGCTAACAGGTCAATTTATTGATGATATTCGAGAAGGCAAATATGGTGTATCAGAAGGTGTTATTTGTAAAGGAGGTGGGAGCGATAGTAATAACGTATGGATGGTGAAAATTAAAACATATGCTTATATGAAAAAATTACAGCAAGCTTTTAAGGATGATTGGAAGACATATTGGGAATAAAGCAAATTGCACTATCCATTTTCCATATTCGTGCAACGGTGAATTTCTATTGCTTCCGTCCGTATGCATAAAACTTCTTCTTTCCCCTCTGCTTCTCTGCACCCAAGAGCCAAATAGGGTTTCGTCCTGTTGATACTGCGATCGCAAAACAACTACGGTAGCCCTATCTCTTCATACTCTTTTTTTGGCGAAGGTATTGCTAAAATCCAAAATTATTTGACTTTTGACTTTTGACTTACCCAAAGGGGCTGACAGCCGCCTCTAACATTTGTATTGTCCCAAGTTCAGCATTTATTTCCACTTCTACACCGATTGGCAAGGTAAATTTATCCTTAATATGACCAATCATTGAACCGTACCAAGCAGGAATACCTAAAGGAAGTATGTGTTGTTGCAATACTTGCATTAACGTAAATGACGGTTCATCTCCAAGACTACATTTAGTACATTGCCCAAAGATAAAACCAGCAATTTGATTAAGTATCCCAGCAGTTTTTAATTGCGTCAGCATCCTATCTATACGATAAACATCCTCGCCAACTTCTTCCACAAACAGAATGCTTTTGTTCCAAGTAGGTAGGTAAGGTGAACCTACCATCGCTGATAGAACTGACAAGTTTCCACCCACCAGTTTACCCCTCGCCTTTCCCGGTGCGATTATCTCCAGCCGCACTTCGCTAGGGTTGAGATTTTGCATAGTCACCGCTTCACCATTAAATAGGATGCGCTTGAAGTAATCGACTGTAAATTGATTCCAGGTAGACGTAGCAACTGGGCCATGAAAAGTAATCATTTGACTACGGGCATTAATTGCCAACAACAACGTTGTAATATCGCTATACCCGATGATAATTTTCGGATGGGAGCGGATCAGCGAGTAATTGAGTAAAGGTAAAATGCGATTGCAGCCCCAGCCACCACGCATCGGAATAATTGCTTTTATAGTGCGATCGCTAAACATCAAGTTTACATCCTGGGCGCGATCGCTGTCTTTACCCGCTAAATAGCCGTAACGATCTAAAATATGCTTCCCCAGCTTTACTTTTAACCCTAACTGTGAAATTGATTTCTGCGCGGCTTCAATGTCTTTAGCGTCAACGATACCCGCAGGCGAAATTAATCCTACGGTATCGCCGGGTTGTAGACGGGGCGGCTTGCGGATGGTGTTTAGAGATGGCTTACCTTGGGCAGTAAGTGTTGGTATTTGAGTGGCTAAGGTAGCCAGCCCACAGGTTGCAAGAAATTGCCGACGCTTGATATTCATAACTATTTTGTTGGGGATTAGGATTCTAAAAAGTTAGATCCCCGACAACTTTTACGAAGTCGGGGATCTGGATACCGCGAATTTTCACAAATTAAATAGGATTGCGATATGTATAGCACAAGCCTTGGTGGTTAGGACATCAACAGACGATAAAACTTAGACACAAAAAGGCTTTTCACCCAGTCCCCAGTCCCTTGCTATAAAATTAAACCTTTTGTACCATATCTGAAATCACAAATCCATTATTAGCGAATTTAGCATCAGTAGCAAATGAATCACCAATGACAGGCAAAAGACGATCGTATAATTGCATCGCCTGTAAACAACTATTAATACTAGAAACTGCCGAATTATATCCTGCAATATTTTCTTCAACAATATTCAACAAGCGGCGATTATTTGCAATTTTCTCTTCAGCTTCTTGTTCTAATATTTTCTCTAAATAAGCACGTGCCTGTGGGTATTGTTGCAAAATTTCATCTGCTTGCTGTTCTGCCATTGGCAATAACTGGCTTTTCAGGGTTTGATTAATGGTTTGACGGAAAGATTTGCGAATAGTTTGGGAAACTTTTGGTTCAAAATCTAACTTCAATAACTGCCTAATGGCTGGTTCTGCTTCCACAATACTTTCAGCGTCATAACCTTGAGAAGTTTGTGATAAAGTTTGGCGAAATTGATATATAGAAAAAGTGCCTTCATCGTAAAATCTCGGACTTTCTCGCACAAAGCGATCGCACTCCACACTAGCTGCACTAAATAATGCTTGAGCAACTCCTTTTTCTAAAATTCTGATCTTTTGTTCAATACCACCATCATTATCTAATAAACGATACAGTTGGCGATAATATTCTGACTTGCGAATCTTTTCAATCAACCGCTGGAAATAATTTGCAACTATTTGCTGAGAAGATTCAACCAAAATATCTTCTAATTGATTTGCTAAGTAATAAAATGCCTCTACTAAAATAGCAATTAAAGGTGCAGTAGCATTGCGAGGATGGCTGATGGTTGCACGTTGATAAGCAGAAGCTACCGAAAAAGTATCTAGCAATTCATCTAAGCGGCGAATCATTCGTGATTGCAATTGCTTAAAATCTGCTTCAAAAGCATCACAAGAATTATTAATTACATGGTTAACTTCTTCTTTGATATGCTCGCTAAATTCTCTGCCAATTTGCTGTAGTTGCTGATTGAGGTGTTGCAACTCTTGCGCCTTCATCGTCTCAATTTCTTGGGGCTGACTATCTAAATCGCGTTGGACACTCTGATAATGTTTTTTGAGCTTAATACAAACATCTTCCAAATCATCAGCAAGATTTTTAAATAATTGGGGACGCTTTTCTTCGGTAAGATAACGAGTAATAGCTGTGCGAAATTCTTCAGTTCCACTATCTTGAATTAGCTTTTCAATCAGTTCATTTCCCCACTCTCCCAGAATCCGCACATAATTTTGATTTGGAGTTTCAAAGCCGTTCACAGAAACACGGAATTTACTGGAAGATAGCTTTCCAGAATTTACACAGTAGTTATTAAACGCATAGACAAATTGTGGTGTTTCTTCTTTACCATCTAAACCTTTAATACTTTCTGCAAAAACAGAATCTAAACCAAATCTATCTTGTGGGCTTGTTTGTTTAATCTGACTGCCATAAAATCCTAATAATCCACTGGTTTTATAAACCTTCCTGGAATTAGCAAATTGACCACTAATTAAATCGTCTAATCGTTGCCGTAGCTGAGTATTATACCAAGTTTCATCGATTCGGTTGAAGACATAGAAAACGCGATCGCGTACTCCCCCATTCTCCCGCATTAATTCTAAAAGTTCGGTTTCTTCTTTTGTCATCTCACCCGCCGAAGCAGGTTTTAGCACACACACCACCGCCGAAGTATCAGGATGTTGAATTTTGGCATAAGTGAGTTGTGCGTCTTTCTCTACTGGCGCATCGATGCCAGGTGTGTCAATAATTACATTACCATCTTGTAGCAAAGGATGATCACAGTAATATTCTATACGCTTCAATACCGCACTATTACTACCACGACGGGCATATCCAGCAGCTTCCTTGAGATTGGAAAAGTTAAATTGCTCCATTGAATATGTAGCATTAGTTACCGTGCTGATGCGATCGCTATTTGCTATATATCCCTCTAGCAACAACATTAACGCCTTCGCCTGTTTTGCACGTTCTGATTGACTCTCACCACCCTCCTGTTGAATAATCGCTTCAGAACCTTGACGTAGCAGGTTAATTACTTCAGCTTGGTTAATATTAGGTACTGTTTTAAATCCTAGTTGCTGACACAAAGAAACTGCTTGTTCTCGAATTTCTGCTTCACTTAAAAATGTCAAAACAACACGTTCTTTATCTACTTGTGCATACTCGATTTTGCATTCTGTACCTGTAGCGTGTCCTTCTGCACTGTAGAGTAATTCTCTTTCTAATAGTGCATTGATTAGCATTGATTTCCCAGCACTAAACGCACCCGCAAACACAATTTCAAACTTGGGAGAAATTGCCTTACTTAAAGAAGTTTGTATAGGTGTAATATCTTGGGAACGTAGCGTTGGTTCTTGTTGTAATAGTTGTAATATAGATTCAACCTGCTCTTTTAAATTTCTGCATTGAAGCGGTAAATCTGACATATTCAGCATCCTGACAATATTTCTCTATATATTAGTAATATTTATTGTCTTGATGGTTCAGTAAATTTCCTGAGAAGTTTTCTGCGATTTAACTGCTGGATATTCAGGTTATCAAGAATAAGCAACCCTGGAAAATCAATACCAATCGCAGAATTTTATTGTATGAAATCGCACTTATACCAATTTTTTATAAAGCTGCATAGAATTCGATCCCCCCTAGCCCCCCTTATAAAGGGAGGAACCAGAAAAACATATCAAAGTCCCCCTTAAAAAGGGGGATTTAGGGGGATCTAGATATGTGTAACTTCACATTA
>NZ_JAVRBQ020000120.1:0-29588 GCF_034531215.2 Nostoc sp. ChiSLP03a | reverse complement strand
TTGAGGAAGCCACTGAGCAAGTCGCAGTTCCGTTAAGGTTCTGTCTTCCTCTGGGGTCAGAATGATGCGTAATGGGGCAGGCATAACAAGCTAATTTAGCAGTTTTTCTATCTTATAATTAATTCCACCTACCTACTTAATTGCTGAAAATGAATGTGGTGATTGGGCTGGGCTTTATATAAAAAGCGAATTTGTTTACAATCCCTAAACTTATTAATATCAAAAATGAAAATCGAAACAGAACAACTTCTTGCTACACTAGAACTACTCTGCTCAAGTTCGTTTGTTTGGGAAACTCCAAACCAAGGTGAATTTAACCTCTGGAATTTAATGATTTCCGAAGGCTTTGTTAATCTAACCGACATAAAACTTGCTTTTAAACATTGGCAAAATATTGAAGAATGGGGAACTCCTACTAATCAGGAAGCTTCTGATTATGAATACGCTCCTCTGCGTTATGAACGTAAGGATAAAACTTGGAATGAAAGTATTGCTTCTGAACGCCAAAGATATTATCAAAAAATACAGCAGCTTCTCACTCAAAATTTTAGCAATTTGCAAGCATACAATTTATCTATTCCCAAAGCAAAATATCAAGATTTTACATGGGAACATCCTGATTTTTCTGTGTCGATTGTGGTCGCCGAAACTAGCAATAATCACTGGTTATGCCTTGCGCCCATCGTCCCCGATCAAGTAAGCGATGATGTCTACGCTCCCCATCAACTCACGACGCAAATTGTTTGCGAAGAATCAATAAATGCAGTCAACGAAAGTTTGATAGCTGAATTTAAATCCTGTCTTGACGATCTCACCCCCATTACGATTTACGGCTACCACTACGGCGGATATAACTGCACTTATCAACATCATCTCGTAGGTGCATACGCCAAAACTAAAACGACTGCCATTGAACTTGCGCTGCAAGCCGCAACAATGGTAATTATTTTAGAAAAGCCAAATGTTCATTATGCTGGTGATGCCTACGATAGCCTCAAACTCAGCGAGTTTATGAATCAGTGTCTGAGACATCGCACTCTCTACAATATTAGTTTTTGGGATGTTCGTTACACCTACCAAGGCGGACAAACCCCAGCAGGAGATTGGATAGGTGTACATTCAAGGAGCGAATTTGAGTACAATCCTTAGAAAGAGTAGCAAAAACCTAATGTATAAAAAGTCTGATTCGCAGTTGCAAAATCTCTTTACTTCACAAATTTGATTTGTGAGAATTGCTCAAAAAGAATCTGCTTAAGATGCTGCAACAACAGCACTGTCATTTACTAACTTGCCATCTTCCATGTAGACGATGCGATCGGCAATATCTAAAATGCGGTTGTCATGAGTAACCAAGAGAATGGTACAATCTTGTTCCTTAGCTAGTTTTTGCATTAGGTTAACCACATCTCGTCCCGATTTACTGTCAAGGGCGGCGGTGGGTTCATCTGCTAAGACAATTTTAGGACGACCGACCAATGCACGAGCGATCGCAACTCTTTGTTTTTGTCCCCCAGATAAATCATCAGGATAATAATTCAAGCGTTCTCCTAATCCTACCTCCTCTAACATTTGGGCTGACCGGGTTTTCATTTCTGCCGCCGAAATATTTTTATGCACTTCCAAGCCCATTTTGACGTTCTGGAGTGCTGTCAGGCTACCGTGCAAGTTGTGCGCCTGAAAAATATAACCGTTATTGCGTCGTACTTGGGTAAGTTGTCCTTTTTTAGCGCCACACAGTTCTTGTTCTAATATCTGCAAACTGCCAGATTGGGAAGAACGCAAGCCGCCAACTAAGGTGAGAAGTGTAGTTTTACCAGAGCCAGAAGGCCCAGTCATAATAATAATTTCGCCAGCGTTTATATCCAGGTTGATATCAAAAAGAACTTGCTTGCGGAGTTGACCATGACCAAAATAGTGGTCGAGATTTTTAACAGAGATTACAGGTTGACTACTCATAAATAGCTTGATTACTCGTGATGATTGTCATTTGTCATTTGCAAAGGACAAATGACAAATGACAAATTTAAAACATATCTGCGGGGTCAGCAGACTGTAATTTCCGAGTAGCGATCGCACCAGAAATTATACACATAATCATCGTCAGTGTTAATACCGTCAAAGCTCGTGCTACGGTCATGTAAACTGGCAAATTGGTGGCATTACGAGTTAAATGATAAAGTCCTAAAGGTGCGATCGCTCCAGGAATAAAGCCCAAAACTGCCAAAATTATCGCTTCTTCAAACACCACACCTAATAAGTAGAGATTGTTATATCCCATTGCTTTAAAAGTGGCGTATTCTTTGATATGAGAATTCACATCTGTAGAAAGAACTTGATAGACGATAATCACGCCCACCAAAAACCCCATTGCTACACCCAAGCTGAAGATAAACCCGATCGCCGTATTTGTTTTCCAGTAATTTATTTCAAATTCGAGAAATTCTGCTTTGGTTAAAACTTTAACATCATTATCTAAATGAGACTCTAAAGCTGCTTTGATCTGTTTTGGGTCATAGCCTGGTTGCAGTTGCACTAAACCGAGACTGACACTGCTGGCTTCTTGTCTGGGAAATAGTCGCAGAAAGTTCTGGTCGCTGGTAATCAAAGTACCATCGGCTATGAAAGAAGCCCCTACTGAAAATAAGCCGCTAACGGTAATTGTCCGCCGTTCTATTTCGGTTGTGACAGTTTTACCTTGTTCAATTTTGGCGATCGCTTCATTGTAATCTCCTCTAGAGGCGCGATCAAACAGAACGGTATCTGGTAGCTTAATAGTATCTATCTGGCGATTTACATCCGCTAAATTCAACATTTGGCGATCGGGATTGAACCCCATAACTAATATTGTCGTTTTCTGATGTGTTTGGGGATTTTTCCAATCAACAATGTTGACATACATTCCTTCTGCCGACTTTACACCTGGTACATCCATTGCTTGATACAATCGCCGCCGCGTAAAGCTAGACATATATGCTAGGTTACGTGCTTGGGGGCTGATGACAAACATATCAGCCTGCATACTCCGATGCAGCATTGTGTTACTTTCAAACAGGGCATTCTGAAACCCTAGCTGCATAAACATTAGAACATCGGCAAAGGCAATACCTGACAATGCCACCAAAAGACGACCTTTTTCATGACTCAGTTGCAGCCATCCTAAAGGCGTTCGCCGCCGCAGTTGTTCGATTAATTTCATAATAGAGAGTGGGGAGATGAGGGAGCAGGGGAGGCAGGGGAGAAATCAATTCAAAATTCAAAATTCAAAATTGAAGATTCAATGCCCAATGCCCTTTAAAGTACAATTACCGCCTTGACTTGCAAATTAGTTAAGCTAGAAGCATTTTGGCTAGATAGTTTATTTAGTTGTACGTGGACTTCCACGACTCTGGCATCAATATTGCTTGAGGGATCGGCGTTGATCAGATTTTGCCGCTTTACCTGCATACCAATCCAATCGACTCTTCCTTCTAATTCATGGCGGAGGGAATCACTACTTACCCGCACATCCTGTCCCGGACGCACTTTTTTGATATCACTTTGGTAGACTTCTACTACTGCATACATCTGGTCGGTTTGACCTAAAGCCACAATGCCTTCATTGCCTACAGTTTCTCCGGCTCGCGTATTAATCTCCAAAATTCGACCGGCTTTAGGAGCCACAACGTATGCCTGTGCTAGTTCTGCTCTAATTTTATCCGCCGTGGCTTGAGCGCTGTCTATTTCTGCTTGTGCGTTTGCTATATCTGTGGGACGGACTTCAGCAGTTTGATTCAAGTTAGCTTTTGCTTCGTTAATCTGCTGTTGCAAGCTGGCGAGGGTTTGTTGCTGGTTGGCTTTGGCTTCGTTAAGTTGCTGTTGTAGGGTTGCGACAGTTCTTGTCTGAGTGGCTTGGCTTTCAATTAATGCTTGAGTGGAAGTTTCGGCGTTTAAGCGTCTGCTATCAACTTCCTGGCTAGAAATTGCTCCTGCTTTGTATAAAGTTTCGTAGCGCTGCACGTCAGCTTGAGCATTACGTTTCTCGGCTGCGACGCGAGCCACTGTTGCTTGCAAGCTGCGTTGTTGCCCAAGCAATTCTGCTTCTAGACGATTAATTGTGGCTTGCTGAGTTTTAATGTTTCCTTGTAGTTCTACTTGCACGCGATTTACCGTAGCTTGGCGCGCTCCAATTTCTCCCTGTTTGGCTCCAGCTTTTACCTGGTTAAGGCGGGTTTTGGCAACTTGAACTTGTTTTTGTGCTTCAATCAAACTAGCTTGCAAGCGATCGCGGTTGTCCATAATCGCAACTACCTGCCCAGCTTTGACGGGATCGCCTTCTTTCACCAATAGTTGCTCTACTCGATTTCCTTCACCATTTGAAGAAGGCGCTGACAGTTTTATTACCTCTCCCTTTGGTTCTAACCGCCCTAATGCTGTTACCGTTTTTACCACGGGCTGAACTGCTATTGGTGTTTTTTGTTTCTCATTAGCTGTAGCCTGGAACTTCATCACCGCATAAACACTGATTCCACCTATTGCTAGAGATGCAATTATTGCAAGTAGAACAGGCGATCGCACAAGATTCTGAAAAGACCCTAAACTCTCTGCATTCCTGTTTTCCCTCATACTATTCCCCCCTTACCACCAGTAGCAACTTGTACTAAACTGTCCAGTTCAATTTATGCTAAACTAAACGGACTAGTTTAGTCAATATGATGCAACTAAACTTGTCAATCAATTTGCAAAGTCATTATGCAGCGAAATGCTATTCCTGCTCCCTACCCCCTTCAACAAAGGGTATATTTATTTTCGCCATTTTGTACTGGGGCATTTTGCTGCATCTATTAATATTGTTGATAAGAAAGGATGATTAATAAATGGTACGCATCAAAACTGACGAAGTCGATCGAGATAATTCCGTTGATAAAGTAGAGCAAATTCTGCAAGGGGCAATGCAAGAATTCCTTCAACATGGCTATGCTGGTACGAGCATGGATCGGGTAGCGGTAGCAGCTGGTGTTTCTAAAGCGACAGTCTACAGCCACTTTCAAGATAAAGAAGGACTTTTTAAAGTACTGTTAGAGCAACTTACAAGCAAAAAGAACAGCTCTATTTTTGGCACAGAACCGATTGAGGGAGAACCAGCTGCCATACTGCACCAGGTAGTAACCAAAGCATTAGATCAGATGCTTAACGACAAAGAACATAGTGCATTTATGCGAGTCTTAATCGGGGAATCTGGGCGTTTTCCTGAGTTAGCTCAAATTTGTATTCGGGTGATGATTAAGCCAGTAGCCGAAACTCTCACTCACTACTTGGCGGCTCCAGAATTAAAGATACCTGACCCAGAGGCGACAGCGAGAATTCTCTTAGGAGCATTAGTGCATTTTCATATTACTCAAAATGTGATGCATGGACAGGATATTATACCAATGGAAAGCGATCGCCTGATTGATGCTTTGACACACCTAATCAATAAATGCGCCGATTGATTGGGTTATATCCCGGCGCGTGGCGCTTGTTTGGTCGGAAATTCAAATTCACCTTGAGTAACAGTTGACTGTTTTTTCCATAGAAGCTACAGTACTATGTCAGGCTTTTTTCGTTCCTTACAAGCTGCCACAAATACATCCTCTAGTGATCGCCAGATAACTAGGCAGGAATGACTTGAATAACTAGGGCACGTTTATCCAGCGACTGGATTTTACCTACTTTACTAAGATCGTTTGCAATTCGGTCTAGCATCTCTCCCGCTTTGTCACGATATTGATGTTCTCGGCCTCGTAAACGAATGGCAAATTTGACAGAATCGCCTTTACTCAACCATTGACCTGCTTGTTCGATGCGTAAATTGTAATCAGCCACACCTACGTTTAGACCGAATCGAACTTCTTTTACCGTAGGTCTAGCACTTTGGCTTTGACGTTTTTTCTTTTGATACTGAAGCTTGCCATAGTTGAGAATCTTGGCGATTGGAGCGTCTTTACCTTGGGAGACTACAACTAAGTCAAGCTCTAAGCTTTCAGCTAGCTGTAACGCCTCGTTGGTGTCGATTAGACCACGATTGTTATTCTCATGGTCGATCAAGAAGACGCTAGGTGACTTGATTTGTGAATTAATCAGTTGCTTTTGGATTGCGATAACGAATTTCTCCCATTAGTTCAATACTTTGCTTTACAAGCAGGTAATGCCAATTTAACACAACACTGAATCAGAGCAACTTTAAACAACACAATAGACGGCAATCTGATAGAATGAGGGACTGCGGCACTCGCTCTCAGTCTTTACGCTACTGCCCATACAGCTTTTCAATGATTTTTATCCGTCCGCCTAAGACTGACGCCATCATTGGCGACAGGCCGATGTTATTTTTGGAGTCTTATGTCTTTTTCCGATCTCGGCTTGTCCAATGAAATTATCCGTGCTGTTAGCAAACGAGGGTACGCGGAACCTACACCAATCCAGATGCGCCGTTCTACTGATAAACGCGATCGCTAACATTCATTAGCTGTTCAATAGATTGATTTTTCACGGATTCTGGAAAACATTCAATGTAATCTCTGTCACATACAGTTGTCGGAATGCAGTTAACAGTGTCATAAACAAAAGGTGAAGGTTAATCTGTAGGGTATAACTTACCTTAGAGTTGCTTGACCTCTAGCTTCGATGGATCTATCACACTCATGACTGAACTGACGCTACGCCTACAAGAGGGAGATACCGAAACCACGATCGCAGTTGACCAAGATGTATTTACAATTGGTCGTTTGCCGGAATGTAACTTGTACTTACCTTTTGGTGGAGTATCCCGCACCCATGCTCGCCTAGTAAAAACGGCTAACGGTGTGTGGACTATTGAGGATCTGGGCAGCAAAAACGGGACGCAAGTCAATAAATATCTGGTTAACTATCCCCAAGAGTTACATCACGGTGATATCGTTTGGCTGGGCAATGTTAGCCTGGTAGTGCTGCTCACAACCCCTGTTTCTCAACCTACACCTGAGTATCCCGGAATTTCGGACATTAATGAGCAAAGAACAATCCTTCATAATGTTGAACAATTACAACAGCAATGGATTGCAGCTGATAGCAAAGATGGCAATATCAATAATAAGGATAAAACTATTGCCCGTCTCAAAGATTTAGTTGACATAGCGAAAAATCTTTGTGCAGCCGCATCTATAGAAGAGATTTTTTCTCAGGTGCAGCAAGTAGTTTTTCGTTACCTTGATAGTATCGATCGCTTGGCATTATTAATTGATGTCAATAGTGGCGGCCATTTGGAATTAATGAATGCTGCCACTAGAAATGTTTCCCAACAGAAAAATCTTCCTTCTGATGGTAGTTGGATTAGTCGTAGTATCTGTCAAAAGGTATTTGAAGAAAAAGTCGTCATTCAAACTGGTGATACTCATCAGGATGAAAGGTTTGCTAGCGAACAGAGTATTTTGGTCAAAGGCATTCGTAGCGCGATGGCAGTGCCTTTATGGGATGAAAATAAAGTTGTGGGCGTACTGTATGCCGATGCCAATTTTTCTTCTTACCATTGGGCAAATGAAGGTGAAGAAGAATTGAGTTTTTTCTCAGCTTTAGCAAATCTTGTAGCTTCTAGCGTACAGCGTTGGTTATTAGTAGAAAAACTCAAAACTGAAGAGATGATTCGTCACCGACTAGAACGCTATCATTCTCCAGCAGTTGTACAGCAGTTGATATCTGTAGGCGGATTACCGGGTGGTCGTTTAGCTCCCGCTGAGAGCGAAATCAGCATTTTGTTTGCTGATTTAGTTGGCTTTACGGCAATTTCTGAAAGGTTAACACCAACAGCGATCGCTCAACTATTAAATAATTTATTTGAAGAAATGCTAAAAGAAGTGTTTAGTTGCGGCGGCACTTTAGATAAATATATTGGCGATTGTATTATGGCATTTTTTGGCGCTCCAGAACCGCAAGCAGATCATGCCGATCGCGCTGTTACTGCTGCCAAGGGAATGCTCACTCGTCTCGAACATCTGAATGCCAATGGTTTTTGGCTAGAACCTCTGCAATTACGGATTGCGATTAATAGCGGTAAAGCAGTGGTGGGAGATGTCGGTAGTTCCCAAAGGGTAGATTATACGGCATTAGGCGCAACAATTAATCTTGCTGCTCGGATGGAAGCAGTTTGTCCTCCTAGCGAATGCGTGATTAGTGAAGCCACCCATAAAATGCTTTCACAACCCTCAGACTTCCAAGAAATGGGAGATTATCGTTTCAAAGGTATTGAGCGATTAGTTAAGGTTTATCAGACAAAATTGCAACCAGTGCCAACAATCATTGCTCCAATCATGAATCTTTAGGGATTGGGCATAATGGGGAATAGGAAAAAATCACTAATTATGAATTATGTTAGAGGCTTCCAAATAAAAAATATCTAATACCAATTTTAAATTTGTTCTATCTAGCTTTCTTAATTTTGAATTTTGAATTTTGAATTGCTATGTATAGCTGTGACAGCCTCTCTCTTACGAAAGGTTGAATATCCTGATACTAAATTTAGCTGACTATGCCAGCGCGAAAAATTTGCTCTGCTGTCAAATTAAGCTCTGGAAATGTTGGCGACTCGATGCGGTCATCTCCTCGAAACTTACTAACGCGATACTCACCTTCTTCTAAACAGCAAACCGAAATAGTAGATTGTTTGGGCTTGCCAATAAATTCTCTACCGCCCAATGCAGCATAATCTACAATCCAGTATTCATGAATTCCCATTTCTTCATAATCAGCATATTTTTTCAGATAATCATCACGCCAGTTTGTACTTACCACCTCAATTACTAAAGGAATTGATACTGCTTGAGTAACAGTTGATTCTTTTTTCCACCGAGGTTCATTAACTAAATTAGGGAGATTTAGGAGTAATACATCTGGCGAGTAAGCTGATTCATTTTCAAGTGGTTTTACTAATACTGTTTTTGGTATACCATATGGCAGGCCAAGGCGACTATATTCTAAAGTGATTTTTGTAGATAAAAATACAACAATCTCTTCATGACCGCCTGTTGGTTGCGGCATTTCTACTACTACCCCATCATATAGCTCGTAACGTTGTCCTGTGTTATCTGGATATTTAGCAACGAATTCATCGAATGTAACTACTTTGCGTAAGACTTGAGTCATGGCTTGATTCCTCAATTGTGCAAATTATAGCAACTTTACTTCTATTGAATTCATCAATATTAATACTTATTATTTAGTATATTTTATTTCAAAAATAATTGCAAAATTGTAATATTTAGCAACCAATTCTGGGTTATAAGACTAGAATTTGGGTGTAGCTTCCAGAATTGATCTGTGTAACACTAGGAAGCCTACCGAAGCTATTTTTTAACGGGAGGTCAGGTAATGGCGATCGCCACCATTAATCCCGCCACTGGGGAGACGCTTAAAACCTTTGAGGCGCTCAATAATGCAGAAATTGCCGCTAAACTTGATTTAGCCGATCGGACTTTTGAACAGTATTGTCAGACTAGTTTCTCTCAACGATCGCAGTGGCTTTCAAAAGCTGCTGATATTTTAGAGCAAGACAAAGCAGAATTTGCTAAATTGATGACTCTAGAAATGGGTAAGCCATTTAAAGCGGCGATCGCAGAAGTCGAAAAATGCGCCCTTGTCTGTCGCTACTATGCCGAACACGCCCCTGATTTCTTGGCTGATGTCAGTGTAAAAACTGATGCTAGTCAGAGTTTTGTACGTTATCAACCAATAGGTGCAATTCTCGCGGTGATGCCGTGGAACTTCCCCTTTTGGCAAGTGTTCCGCTTTGCAGCACCAGCCCTAATGGCGGGGAATGTCGGCTTACTCAAACACGCTTCCAACGTGCCACAGTGCGCCTTGGCAATTGAAGATATTATCCGACGGGCAGATTTTCCTGAAGGTGCGTTTCAAACTCTATTAATAGGTGCTGCCAAAGTTGCCGATTTAATGGCTGATGACCGCGTAAAAGCTGCTACCTTGACTGGAAGTGAACCAGCAGGCGCATCCCTCGCCGTCGCCGCCGGCAAACAAATTAAAAAAACAGTTTTGGAATTAGGAGGAAGTGACCCGTTTATTGTGTTAGAAAGTGCTGACTTAGAGACAGCAGTTGTCACAGCTACTACAGCACGAATGTTAAATAACGGGCAATCATGTATTGCAGCGAAACGTTTTATTGTCGCAGAAGCGATCGCAGACAAATTTGAAAAATTGCTTTTAGAAAAATTTGAGGCGCTAAAAGTAGGCGATCCCATGCAACCAGATACCGATTTAGGGCCACTCGCAACACCTGGTATTCTCCAGGATTTAGACCAACAAGTGCAACGTGCTATTAGCAGCGGTGGTAAAGTCCTCACCGGTGGACATCCTTTTTCAGATCGTCCTGGAAACTTTTATCCGCCAACGATTATCATAGATATCCCCACCGACACACCAATTGCCAAAGAAGAATTCTTTGGCCCGGTAGCCTTGTTATTCCGGGTTCCAGATATTGATGCAGCCATTAAACTCGCTAATGACTCACCCTTTGGCTTAGGTGCAAGTGCTTGGACAACCAACGACCAAGAGAGCGATCGCTTAGTTGAAGAAATCGAAGCAGGTAGCGTGTTTATCAACAGTATGGTCAAATCCGATCCTCGGTTGCCCTTTGGCGGCATCAAGCGTTCTGGATATGGCAGAGAATTGAGTATTCAAGGTATACATGAGTTTGTCAATGTTAAAACCGTGTGGATTAAATGATTAGTCATTGGTCATTGGTCATTAGTTATTAGTCAAAGAACAAAAGACAAATGACAAAGGACAAATGACAAATGACAAAGAACAAAAGTCTTATTCGTTAATAGAGTTGTTGGAAAATAAAATGAATACAGCAGAGTTATTGGTGCAGTGCCTAGAAAATGAAGGAGTGGAATACATTTTTGGACTTCCTGGTGAAGAAAATCTTCACGTTTTGGAAGCGCTAAAACATTCTTCAATTAAATTTATTACGACTCGTCACGAACAGGGTGCAGCATTCATGGCCGATGTCTATGGACGCTTAACCGGAAAAGCCGGAGTATGTCTTTCTACTCTTGGCCCTGGGGCAACCAACTTAATGACTGGGGTAGCGGATGCTAATCTTGATGGTGCGCCTTTAGTGGCGATTACCGGTCAAGTGGGAACAGATAGAATGCACATCGAATCTCATCAATATTTAGATTTGGTGGCAATGTTTGCACCTGTTACCAAGTGGAATAAGCAGATTGTCCGACCAAGTATTACACCAGAAGTAGTACGGAAAGCATTTAAGCGATCGCAATCTGAAAAACCTGGTGCAGTTCACATTGATTTGCCAGAAAATATTGCAGCCATGCCCGTCGAAGGCAAACCTTTGCGTAAGGATAATAGCGAAAAAACTTATGCATCTTTTGCTAGCATTCGGGCAGCAGCTGCCGCAATTTGCCAAGCAGTTAACCCATTAATCTTAGTCGGAAATGGAGCAATTCGCGCTCATGCCAGTGATGCCGTAACGCAATTTGCTACCTTGCTGAATATACCTGTTGCCAATACTTTCATGGGTAAAGGCGTGATTCCCTACACACATCAACTAGCTTTGTGGTCAGTGGGATTACAGCAAAGAGACTTCATTACCTGTGCCTTTGATAACACAGATTTAGTAATTGCGATCGGCTATGATTTGATTGAGTTTTCCCCAAAAAAATGGAATCGGAATGGTGAAATTCCAATTGTGCATATTGGGGTAAATCCGGCAGAAATTGATAGTAGTTATATTCCCAACGCTGAAGTTGTGGGAGATATTTCCGATTCCCTCTATGAAATTTTAAAATTAGCAGATAGACAAGGCAAACCCGATCCCTTGGCTATTAGTTTAAGGCCAGAGATTCGGGCTGATTACGAACAGTATGCCCATGATGACGGATTTCCGATCAAGCCGCAAAAGTTAATTTATGACTTACGCCAAGTGATGGGGCCAGATGATATCGTCATCTCTGATGTTGGCGCACATAAAATGTGGATGGCTCGTCATTATCATTGCCATAGTCCCAATACTTGCATAATTTCCAATGGCTTCGCAGCTATGGGTATTGCAATTCCTGGCGCTTTAGCAGCAAAACTGGTTCATCCCAAGCGCAAAGTCGTTGCTGTCACAGGCGATGGCGGCTTTATGATGAATTCTCAGGAATTAGAAACAGCCTTGCGTGTTGGTACGCCTTTTGTCACGATAATTTTCAATGATGGTGGCTATGGGTTAATTGAGTGGAAGCAAGAAAATCAATTTGGCAAAGGAAACTCATCCTTTGTGCATTTTAGTAATCCTGATTTTGTCAAATTAGCCGAAAGCATGGGTTTAAAAGGCTACCGAGTTGAATCGGCTTTAGATTTGATTCCCACTTTGAAAGAGGCCCTCGCTCAAGATGTACCCGCCGTGATAGATTGTCCCGTAGATTATCGGGAGAATCACCGCTTCAGTCAAAAAGCCGGCGAGTTAACTTGTGCGTTGTAAAAATTAGAGGCGTGATTAATCGCGTCTGTATACGGTTCGGTTAAAGGGGAAAGGGGAAAGGGGAATAAAAAACCTTTAAACCCAAACCCAGTACCCTTTTCCCCAAACCCTATTCTGAGTTCAAAATGCTTATCCGAACTGTATTGCAACGTCTTGTAGAGAGGAGGAACGACGAAGCAATCCCAGCCGCAAGCGAATTTGAATGCGATCGCACCAAGGAAAAGCATAGCACTTTTAGCTTTTGCGAATTGATGGCGATCGCATTCAGTAGTAAGTTTGTACTTGATAAACCGCAACTTGAGTTAATAGATACCCTTAACCATCCTCAAAAATTCTAAATTTCAGCACCTGCTTTCGCTTCAGTACCCATTGGCCCAACATAATCACGGAAAAGAGTAATCTGCTGCTCAAAGTCTAATCCTTGAATTTTGCCAAACAAAGCTTTAGCTTCAGAAGGAAGTTGATAATCATCAGGTACAGGAATGATAGTCCCATCATCCATCCCTTGAGATAATCGATACCAAAACAGGAGTTTTGTGGTATCACCCAAAGAGCCATATTCACGAGAAATTTGGGTATCCGCTTTATTAATCAAATCACGCTGAACTTGTAATTGTTGTTCGTGAGATAATTCCTTAACTTGATTAAATAAACCTTCGGCTATTTCTGGAGAAACAGTACTGGCTCCAGGAGCAGCTGGAGTAATTGAACTTCCCATTTCTTTATAGATAAACCAAAACAAAGCAAGTTGTTGATCTACATTTAAGTTTTGCCAAGCTTGAACGTGTTCGCGAATAGTTGGATCGTTGGTTTGTGTGTATGTCATGATTAATTTCAATTGCAATTACTTATTTATTCTTAAGCAATGTTACCAAATGTATATTTGGAGTTTTACCCTACTGAAGACATATGTCTTAAAATCATAAAGAAGATCGTTCAAAGCCACAATAATGCTTGACAAGTGCCAAATGAAATAGTTGGCAATTAAAAGTCTGCTGCCAAATTGAATAATTGTTAAAAGCTATTTCCCTGGATAGATGTTATTTTTATTGTAATTGTGCAAATCCAGTGATAGCGAGTTTGCGAACATTATTAGTAATTACTGAAAAGGGGAAAAGGTTAAAGGTTAAAGGGAAAGGAAAAATTCCATTCCTTTACCCCTTTCCCCTTTGCCCATTCCCCTCTTCTTCATAAATGAAGAATCGTTAATCTTTATTTTTACGGGTTGCGTTGGCGTAGCCCGCCGCAGGCATCGCTCTTCATAATTCAGTTTTTCTTATTTTCTTAACTGTCTTAACTGTCATTGCATTTTTTTGAAGATAGCTGGAAAATACAAACGTAATATTCAGAAGCACGGAAAGAACCCATCTTTAAAAACTATTATTTGCCAATAATGCAATTATATCAATCAATTCTATTTTTTGGAAGAAGGAAAATTTGTGAATTCATTCAACGAAAGACAAAGTTACATACTAACACAAGGTCAAGGCATTTATTTATCTGGTAATCCCGTTAAAACTGAAAATTTTTCTATTCAAAAGACCCTACGCAGTGGTGGAAAAATCCGTTTCAAAATTCGTTATTCTGCTGAACTACAGGGTTTCTGTCTGCTAGAAATTTTTCTAATGAGAGCACAAAATGGGACACTAACTGCTAGCATGACTATCCCTAATAGTGGTTCTACAGCTAGTTTTCAAGAACAAGAGCAAGAATTTGGTATTTGGGAGCCAGAAGATTATTACTTCTTTTTCAAAATGTCTTCCAATAATGGAAAATTTTATATCGAGAATTATCAGCTTTATTGGTCAAACAATTAATTATTTTTCGTTGGAAACCTTGTTTCTAATCCCTAGAGAATCGCAAGATAGGGGATTAAAGGAAGCCAGCCATTACTTGAACCTCAGAAAAAGAGTTTGTGACAGTTTGTTCTCAAGCACGTTTTTGCAATGATTCATATTCAAATTCAGCAACACCTAGTTGTTTTCTAAAGTAAGCACGGTAGAGTTCACAACGCGGTAAGATGCGATCGCTTTCATAAGCGATCAAACCCAAGCTTTCGAGCTTATGAGCGTCAATGGGATTGAGAGAAATACTTTGCTTTGCCGCTACAACGTCAACATACGCCTTTACTAAACTAGGATTTTCTTGTAAAATTGCCCAGTGTCGCCATAGATGATAGCGATAGATACCGCCGTTAGCGATCGCATCTTCTATCAGTTCTTCTAAGGTCATTCCTTGACAGCATAGATAATATAAAGCAATCCGAATCAGTGCTGGATGTCCCCCTACAAGAGACATTAGTTGCTTAACTTCGTTATCAGAAGTCCAATCTAAACCATGTCGTAGGGCTAAGTATTTTACTTGATGGGCAGTAAATTCTGGCAGACGGATCGGTAGTCCAATATTAAATGGAGAACGGTTGATATCCAGCGAGACATATACTTCTGTGGAGTAAACTACTACTAGTCTGAGTTTCTGTAAGTTGGAATCTTGTCGTGCTTCTTCATACCAAGAGCGCAACAAACCAAAGAACTCTGGAGCAATTTCTGGATATTCAAAAAAGCGATCGACCTCATTTAACACTAAAACTACTGGATTTTTGCACTGCTTAAGCAAATAAGATTGCAAATATAAATTGCAACTTAACTTACAACCTATTTCTTTATCCCAGTTTTCATCTAGCTTTGGTTCAATGCCTAATTCTGTTGCAATTTGCCAACAAAAAGAACGCAAAAGTTTATTTAAGTCTGTCAGACAGCTTGAATCGATTTGGTTGCAATTCACATTCACCGAGCGATAACTTTGCATCTTGGCAAAGGCTAACAGCCGCAGCACAAGAGAACTTTTTCCCATTTCTCTTGGTGCTCGAATCCGGATCACACAGCCTGGTTGAATTACTTCTCGATAAACAAGTTCCTCGATGGGGGGACGATCGACATAGAAGGGGGAATCTACAGGTACTGGACCATCTGGGTATGACCAAAGATTTTCGAGCTGGTTGTGGTGTTGAGTCGCAAAAGAATCTAAGGATAAAGACGGAAATAATTTTCTTTCTCCTGTATCTAAACTCATTGACAGAGTTGGAGAACCTTCACTACGATCCGGCTCACTCAGGATTGCATAGTCTTCGCTGCATAATTCTAGGTTAAAGGCGCTAAAGCACAATTTCAAGGTTTTTTGATCCACGCCTGTATTCAATGACCATAATCGGTTTAGAGTTTTGGTAGATACCTTCATGCGATCGCCTAAATCTTCTAGAGTGAAGCGATGTCCATTGTTTTCTACCTTTTCTATAGCCAGAATTGCCCTTTGTAAACGCTTCAGCCCAGCGATCGTTAAGATAAGTCCCCGCTTTCGTGTACTCTTAGATTGCTTCATATCATTAATTATCTATCTACTTTTTTCTGACCGTCTTAGCTATCTCTTCATTGTTTCATGTTTTTAAGTAGTTATTGAACAGTTACTTACCCGTTCTTAAAGTCTTTTTCAGCTAGTAAAAAAATATACATTTATATTTGAAAATAGTTAGATGGGTAGGTATAAATAAACGTCACTACATCAATTGCCATTTTTGCTATTTCTATGGAAAGGTGCAGACATTTCTGTATCAAGCATCCTTTACCATTTGCAAATAAAAAATTGGTAATGTGAGTGGCAATTATCAGGGTATGTCTGTATCAAGCATCCTTTACCATTTGCAAATAAAAAATCACAAGCCTTAATAGCTCACTTTATTTATACTGTTTAATTAAGTGTTATAAAAATTACACCGTAGAAGTAGGAGAGGAATGGAAGTGAGGTATTTTGAATGCAACACGCAGTAGGGGCGCATAGCTAACTATGCGCCCCTACTAAAGACTTATATTTTAGGCAACTGAGAAACGCTATAATCTTTCATCAAGAAGAGTAAGCGTGTTACCCAAGAAGTATTTGAAGACTTTGTTGATTTATTACCAACGTCTCTATGCGTAACTAATTTATTGGCGAAAAGTTATTACTACTTGCTGCCAATAGGATATTCTGACGCATTTAGCGTGCAACTTTGTTTGTGATATTTCTGCCCGCCTTTGCCGCACTATCCCCTACGTCACTAGCAGTTTCTTGAGCGCCCTCTACATACCCAGATCCAAATTCTTTAAAGGCTTCTCCTGACTGTTGCCCAATCTTCTGAAGTCGTTCGCCAGGAGAAGCTTCTGTTTCACGAGCGTCTTTAAACCACTGCCCTACTGTTTTCGGTCTTTGAGCATCATTCTGCTCTACCTGTTCACGAACTCTCTCTTTTAAGCCTTTGTCATTTTGCCCATCACTAACATTCGTTGTCAGCATTAGAAAACCAACTAGGACAACAGCTAAAAAACCTTTGATCTGAAGTCCTTTAAGCAAGGAATTGATGTGACTAATCGTCCTAGAAACCAAATTTATCATGCCAATTAACTTATTTTTTGGAGTACTAGTAAAGACTAACTATAAAAAGGCAATCATCCTTCTAGCAAAAGGCATATCTTAGTTATAAAAAAGAAAGGCTTATTCAACCCTGGGGAAGAGAGAACTTATTTACGCTCTTTTGTGGATCTGAAAAAATACAATATTTGTAAATTGGGTTGAACAGAGTGAAACCCCCAACAAAAGCAAAGATTCTTGGTGTTAGGTTACTCTGCGGGAAGCCTCTTTGTGTCTACGTTCGTCAACTAAAGCTACACCTGTATTTATAAAAACTAGTCACAACAAGGGTTTATTATTTTTATCTGTCAAGATTTCTAGTCTGTTATTTGGCATATTCACCTAACTCTGTCCTTAACAGTTATTCGATGTTAGATAATTTTGTATCAAAGTCTACCCCTGGCTCTTTCTCAACTGTTGTTAGCCCATTACGGAAAAGTATTATGCTCAAAAAACTACAACAATTCAAAGCAATTATGGCTTATAAAAACTCAGAAAATTTGGGTGATATTGCCATTCTTGAATCCGAGTTCTTTGGTACTAAAGTTTCTTCAATAGTTGCTTCCAAACTACAACCAATAGTAGGATATTATCCCGCAATTGATTTGAACCAATTAAGTTAATATCCTCAAGGCTCCTTTGGGCGAGAATATGCCAACTATATGCAAGCAAATCAACTAAAACCATTAAACATCAGTCCTGAACTAGAAGACGTTGCCAAGCGTAATCTATTTGCTCTGCGATATTTAGTTACCCACGATATTTTTCATGTATTGCTTGATTTTGATACCACCTACGCAGGAGAAACTGGTGTACTTGCTTTTGCTGCTACACAAAACTACAGTAAATCACTTCAAATCGGTTTGTGGTTGGCTAGATTGCTCTATCCCATCTTGGCTTTCCAACAAACCAAAGCAATTTTCGCCAACCTAGCAAAAGGGCGAGAACTAAGTAAAAAAGCTGATTTTATGTTGGGCTACCGCTTTGAAGATTGTTGAGAAGAACCAATTTACTATGTGAGGAAACGTTTGGGATTAGTATAAATTTACCTAATTCATCTGAAAAGAGCATTTTATTGGTAAATAACAGCTTTTTTAGAAGTTTCACTCTTTGTTCATAAATCATACTTGAGTTTTCTTCGGTTCCCAAATGTAGCACTAAATACATTTTTAATGCTACATTTGGTTTTTAATACAGATAAAGATAAAAAACATATATCTATAGTTAGATAAATTACCTATCTTAAGATATAGATGCTTAATAGATTATTCCTAAAGAGCTACTAATAACAATCATTAGTCAGACAATTTTTAGGCTAGAGACAAAGTTTTGTCTAACTGAGTGGATTTATACCGTAATTCCTCGATATTTGAAGGGCTTACAGACGAAAAACTACTCAAAATTTTTTCTCCAAACGAGAACTGCTTCAGGTGGAAAGCCAAAGTATGAAATACTGGATAAGAAAATTAGCAGTCTGTATAGTAGTACTGTATAGCTTGTTGCTATCAAATGATTATGCAGGAGCAGAAGCAACCCAACTTTCAAATACTTCTAATATTGATGTGCAGCAATTAAACGCACTGCCAGTAGTTGAAAACGTAGCAAGTGCTGACAATAATATTGCTGAAATTAAAAAGGAGGATTTTTGCCGATTTAATGGGATTGTTAATCGAATAGATAAACTAGAGGGATTCTTTACACTTTATTGCAACGAGGATTCGGGAAAAGTTTTTTTAGAACTGAAACCAGAGCAGCTAAATAAAGATTACTTAGCTATAGTGACATTGGAATCAGGAATTGGGGAAAGTGGGATTTATAGTGGATTACCTCTTGCTGATTTTATATTTTATTTCCAAAAAGTAAATAATAGATTGCATTTTGTTGTGCGGAATTTAAAATTCCGTACAGATAGTATACCAGAACAGCGATCGCTTGCTCGCTCATTTAGCGATTCAGTCCTTTATTCACTCGAAATAGCTACTATCGATCCAAAAAGTAAAAATATTCTACTCGACCTGAATGGACTGCTAATGCAGGATTTACCTGGATTAACTCCTATATTAAAATATTCTTTACAAGCTGATTACCGCTTAGATGTACGCAAATCATATTTTGGTGATGTTAACAGCTTCCCAGAAAACGTAGAGATTGATTCGATTTACGGTTTTTCATCACTAGAAGGCTCAAATTTAATCGCTGTACCCGATAGCAGGGCACTCACTCTAAAGGTACACTACAGTTTTTCTCAACTGAGAAAAAACAATGGTTATATTCCCAGACTTGCTGATGACAGAGTTGGATATTTTACTACTACTTTCCAAGATTTCTCTAATAATAATGCTCACGAATCATTTGTACGTTATATTAATCGCTGGCATCTAGAACCATCCAATCCTGATGCTCTCTTATCTCCACCCAAAAAACCAATTGTGTATTGGATTGAAAATGCTGTACCACTAGAATACCGCGATGCGATTCGTGAAGGTGTTTTGATGTGGAACAAAGCATTTGAAAAAGCTGGATTTCAAAATGCCATTCAAGTGCAGCAAATGCCAGATGATGCTGATTGGAAACCAGCAGATGTACATTACAACACCATTCGCTGGTTCAATTCTTTAGATGCAGGTTTTGCCAAAGGGCCGATGCGCGTCAACCCATTCACTGGGGAAATATTGGATGCAGATATCATTGTGGATGCCAATATGGTGCGTTTAGTTCAGCAAGAATATCACACACTGATGGAAGCAAATTCATGTCAAGAAAATACCAAAGGACGTGAAGATACGGGAAAATTCCTGGATAGATTTGCGTCATCTTCCTCTGCTCACTTTTTCTCCTCAGAGTCTTGCTATGGTATGGAATCTTCAAATCAAGCAGCTATGGGGGCGCTGGCGTTGTCAATGTTGCCAAACAATACATCTAGTAGTGAAACGATGAAGGAGTATGTGCATCAATATTTGCGTTCTCTCATCACTCACGAAGTCGGGCACACTCTGGGTTTGCGCCACAACTTTTACGGCAGCACCATGTTAGCGCCAGAAGAATTAAATAATACTGAAATCACTCGCACCAAAGGTTTAGTGGGTTCGGTGATGGACTATGTACCTGTGAACATAGCACCACAGGGAGTACAGCAAGGTGACTATTTCCCCAGAGTTATTGGGCCTTATGACGAATGGGCAATTGAGTATGGTTATAAAAAATTTCCAGTAACAGCACTTGAGGTAACGATTCCAGAATCAGAAAAAAGTTTTTTAGACCAGATAGCCCTAGCGTCGCCTCAACCAGAATTATCTTACGCAAGCGATGAAGATATTTGGGACATCAATCCTTTAGCAAATGTCTGGGATATGAGTAGTGATGTGCTACTGTATTCGCAGTGGCAAATGGATAATGCTCGTTTTATGTGGCAGCGTCTCGATCGGGGTTATCTATCGAAAGCCAAAAGCTATAGTAATCTACGCCTTAAGTTTAATAAAGTACTTAAATATTATTTTCGGAATGCCACTTTGCTTTCTAAATACATTGGTGGACAATCGTTTCGGCGTCTCCATACCAGTAATGATGCTTGGGCATTTGTACCAGTTTCACTTTTAAAACAACGCCAAGCATTGACAAAGTTGCAAGAATATGTATTTGCAGATGATGCTTTTAGTTTTTCACCACAATTGCTCAATCAACTAGCACCGTCACGTTGGGAACACTGGGGTAGTTCTGCACCTAATAACCGCCTTGATTATCCAATTCACGATCGCATTTTGAGTTTTCAAAGTATGATATTGCGATCGCTATTAGACAGCGATCGCCTGAATCGGTTACAAGATATAGAATTAAAAACTCTGCCTGGAGAAGCGCTTTCCATACCAGAACTGTTCGACACCCTGCAAACAGCCATCTGGACAGAAATTTTCGCCCCCGGAGAACCAAAGCCAATTTCGAGCATCCGGCGTTCATTGCAACGGGAGCATCTGAATATTTTGTTACAGATGATGCTGGGTACTACTAATACACCTGAAGATGGTCGGACATTGGCTTGGTATAAATTGCGTCAACTCCAAAAAGCCATTGATGTCAAACTCAAACAACTTGGCGAAAGCTTTGACGTTTACACCTTAGCTCACTTAGAAGCTTCTGGCGATCGCATTACTAAAGCATTAAACGCACAATTACTTTCTAAATAGTCATTTGTCATTTGTCATTTGTCATTTGTCATTAGTTATTTTCCCCTGCTCCCCTGCTCCCCTGCCCCCCTGCTCTCCTACTCTCCACTTAACCAAGATACCGTTGCAATAAACCAATGAAAACTTCTGGTATTTCCAAATGAGGTAATATTCCGGTATCTGCGATCGCATAAAAATCTTGAATTGCCCTTGGATTTAGATTTGCCAAGCGTTGTCCTAATTTGATGTCGGTAAATTGTGCTTTTTCTCCCCAAAAAATGACGGTGGGAACTGTCAGTTGTTGGATATATAAACTCAGATCGAAGTAAAGATCGCCTCGCAAAAATGCTAAAGCAGCAAACTTGGCATTAGGTTGTTGTGCTGAGGTTAAATAAGCCTCCACCATTTCTTGAGATACTCGTTGTGACTTAGCAAAGAGAAAACTTTGTAAAAAATTTCGGACTGCAATTTCATTTTCAGCACCAAGCATATAAATAAAATTGTCCAACAGAGGCGCATTGATTACCGAAAGCGGAAGTCTGCGTCCAGCACCCTGCCCAAAATCATCAAATCCAGAAGGGGAAATCAAAAACAGCGCTTTGAATAAATTGGGTTGAACAATAGCTAGGCGAATAGCAAAAGCAGCTGTGAGAGATGAGGCTACCACTGTCACCGGCTGGCGACAAGTTTGGATGATAAACTCTGCGATCGTGCTGAGATAATCCCTAATTTTATAATCCCGCACTGGATGGGCCGACTCTCCCCAGCCGATGAGATCGGGAGCTAAAATGTGGTAATTAGAGGCAAAAGCTGGGTAAACTTTAGACCATTCATAGGCAGACGCTCCCCCACCAAAGTTATGGAGAAATAGTAGTGGAGGTAAATCTTCAGTGTCAGCAATCGTCCAAGGTGCATTCGTTTGGGTATAGTAAACCATTGCCCCCAAGAATGTATGAATGACTTTATGCCCAAAGCCAGGAGGTTGAAACTGAAGCATAAAATTAAAAAGTTTAGTTTATTTGAATTTGCCTACAGTCAAACTAATTCAGGAGTCAAAATACATCTGTCTGAATAGTTATATAGCAGAATTCAGTCCTTCTGAATTCAGAAGTAAAACAGGCTTTCAACCTGGCTTTTAAACTTAGATTGTGTACCTCTCTAAATTGAAATTCGCTGTATCCATTAGACTTGATTCTTTCTAAATTCTAAATTCTGACTCCTAGATGCTGAATTCTTGCAATTCATAATTCATCATTTACCCTTGCTTTTTCTCGGCATCTCCTGTGATTTGAACAAGTTGATGAAGGTTATCGCCACTAATATGATATGCTCCCCCAAAACCAACTACAAAGCGGCCTTCACTTGGAGTTAATCGGAAAATCCGAAAGTCAGATAAGCCGCGCAACACCTCGATAATTTCACCAAACCGCCCTTGAAATTGCTCAACAATTTGATTCCAATTGTCAGTTTCACGTTCTATCAAAGTCGCCGTACAATCAAAACTCAAACGACGACGGGCAAAAATTAGATTACTTTTAGCTTCATCCTCGATAAACAAAACACTAACATGAGGATTGGCATAGAGATTTTTGGTGTGAATCGAAAGACCACTAACGTAAATGTAGATATTCTTGGAATCATCTATTACAAAGGGAGCATAACTAGCATTGGGTATTGCTTGTGCGCTTACAGTGCTAATAATTACACTCTCAAATGCTTCAGGGAACTTTTCGTACTCAGCTTGAATGTTTTCAAGTTGACTCATAAAGTAGATTACCACGCTTATTAGGAACACCTAATTAAGTATCTTAACGTGATTGAGCGATGTCTACGAGGAGCTACAGTTACGCATGGAATGCCCAAAAAATAAAAGCGATCGCTTTCTTTAACTCAAGAGCGATCGCTAATTTTTAACTTACAGAATACAGCTTAAGCAGCAA
This sequence comes from Nostoc sp. ChiSLP03a, assembly GCF_034531215.2. Taxonomy (NCBI): domain Bacteria; kingdom Bacillati; phylum Cyanobacteriota; class Cyanophyceae; order Nostocales; family Nostocaceae; genus Nostoc; species Nostoc sp. ChiSLP03a. The sequence continues at coordinate 6,558 of NZ_JAVRBQ020000120.1, read as the reverse complement.
CAGGTTCCAACAATTTAATGTCAGAGAAAATAAATTCCTGAGTAGAAAATTGTCCTGCTGTCTCGGTGCGAATCTCCCGACGATTTAGGATGAAATAGTCACCAACTTTTTCATACTCATCAATAAATTCGCTTCTACCGCCCTTCTGTTCCCCAGTTTTGGGGTCATGGTACACAGAGTCATAGGTATGGGACAGGTAGCCTTCCCCGGTATCGTGACTGCTAAAGGTGTCAATGGTAACGTAAGTCCCGTGGATTAGACGGTGAACATGGCAGACTTCATTATTGCGGACTTTGTATTTATCGCCCTCAGCCTTACCACCCATTAAAAGCTCAACCGCACCTGTTTCGTCAGTTTTACCATAACTAAACGTATTGGCGCTGTGAGTGTCTTCAAAGCTGCGGCGGACGCGGTGAATTGCTATCTCCCAGGCTTGACCATGAATTGCTTTTTGGGCTGACTCATCATCTACATCCAAAACTTCGGCTTTGAGATTGGCACTGATGATAACTTTGCCTGTAAACACTTTACCATCATGCTTATAGGTAATATTTGCAGTATAACCAGGGAAATTCTTGTCCCAAGTATAGCGGTTTTCATAAGCAGCCCGGAAAAGTTCCTGAGCAGAGAGTTGTGTAACTGTCATGTGCTTCTCCTAGTCGCTACTGTAATTAGCGTTTTAGTTTCCTTGGTATTAGCATAGAAGTAATTGTTGAGGCTTGGATAGTCCCCAACTGGGTACACTTATGGCTAATTCTCTACACGCTGTATTTCATGCGATCGCTAATGTCCAGAATGAGCAAGAATTAAGACTCGCTCTCACAGATAAAATTAGCGAGCATTTTGGCGTGCAAAATTGGGGTATTTATCTTTTAGATGAGCAACCAACCACTGAGATTAATCTTTCAGGCATTCCAGCAGTATGCTTAGAGAGCAATCCAGTGGGACGCTATGTAGTTGAGCGTCATGCTCCCGCCCACGAACAGTTATTATTATCGCCAGGAGACTGGAAGCATTTTTGTTCGCGTTCCGACCACGAACACGTGATGACCGGGCCAATTGTTTGCGATGGTCGTCTTGTCGGAACCCTTAACTTGGCTCGTGACAAGGGAAATCCTGCTTTTAATGGTAACGATTTAGCTGACTTGAGCGCTTTATGCATTCATTTGTCAGCAAAAATGGCAACCCTACGAACAAAACCCAAAATATCCAATTCTCTTTTAGTTAGTCCTTTGACAGCGCGTGAGTTAGAAATTGCCGAGTTAGTGGCACAGGGGTTAACGAATGCAGAAATTGGAGAAAAACTTTGGATTACGCAAAATTCCGTCAAACAAGCCTTAAAGAGGATGTTTCGGAAGTTGAAGGTTTCGGCGCGTGCAGAAATGGTGGCAAAGCTACAAGATATACAAGTTTCTTGAAGGAGGTAGAAGCAGGAGGCAGTGCATTGGTTTCAGTAGTGCTGAGTGCTGTACATGGATAGCGGGGCGTTTAGCCCGTGCAGAGTATAACCCCATAGTTGAAATAAGAACGTATTTTTTCTTGCACTACGTGTCCTCGTGAACAGTGACCAGTGACCAACCGATTCTTGCTGATATAGCACAAGCTGTGGTGGTTAGGACATCAACAGACGATAAAATTTAGACACAAAAAGGCTTTTCACCCAGTCCCCAGTCCCCAGTCCCTTGCTATAACTGATAACTGTTATCTCAGCATCGCTAACAGCACCGATCATAATAATCCCTCCAATTCTGCAAACTTACGCAAACGCGGTAAACATTGGCGTTGATAAAAACTGCTTAATGTCGGAATTGACAACCTAAATTCCTCAGATAAATCTTTCCAGCTAACTTCTGGGGGTAAGCGTTTGAGAATTAACACCTGACAATTCACATCTGGACGCCCTTTAATGTAAGTACCGCGCAGTTCCCCATCCGAATCTGTCTTGGCCCATATCTCCAACTCTTCCAAAATCGGAGGTGCTTGGGGGGTAGCTTGTAGGTTATCTACAGGATCGATAGTTTCACTTGTTCCACCGGATGTAGACTGACGAATTCTCAGAGGGACTGTTGTGGCCTGTTCTCGGTTTTGCTTAAGGTAAAAGTCTTGTAGTCTCCGTTTTAAATAAGCATTCAGCCAGGTGATCACACTGCCATAATTTGGATCGTAGATTTGACCTGTCAAACCTTCACAAACATTGCGACAGAAATACAACCAAGTTTGTTGTAGTGCGTCTTGATAGTAGGGAGTAGTTTCCCTCCAGAGTCTATTTGCTGTCAAGCGAATAATTTGCGTGAGCAGCTTCTGACGCTGAGGGCTTCCAGGTTGGTGTCCACAGGCTTCTGTAACTAAGCGGCGTAGCTGTTCATCGAATTGAACCATGACAATCTTGGGGAAGAAAGCAAGAATATCTTAGTATTGCGTATAACAACACCCGAAGAATTACCTTTCGTCAAGATAAGTAGAAGGAGTGGAAAAAATCAAACTATGTTAATAAAAGTAAAGTAGGCTAAAATCCTCTTTCTTCCTGTCTCCTACAGACGCTCTTGCTAGCTTGCAACTCTTACAGAGTACGCGGACTCGCTCTAAGCTTTGCCATGCCGTTAGCGTTGGGGTTCAGACTGGTAGTCAAATTGGAAAAAAACCCCAAATTCAAAGTTAAGGAATGAGAAAATGCGGACTTTCCTTTTGATCTGGTTTGGACAGCTAATTTCTCTGATTGGCTCTGGATTGACTAGTTTTGCGCTACGAGTGTGGCTGTATCAGACTACTGGTTCATCAGTACAATTTTCTTTAATGTATGTAGCTAGAATAAGTTCCATCGCCCTAAAAGGTTATGTGAGGAGTATTTTTTGAATTAACCTTACTCCCCACTCCCCACTCTCCTTAATATAATCCCAGCCAGGATAGGACATTTTCCCACCAAGAATATTGCAGATTACCTACACTCAACTTCATTTTGTTGCGAATGTCTTGGATTTTCCAGTTGGTTAGTTTAGCTAGAGTTTGCGCTTCTTGTTCAAAACGTTTCGGTAAAGACTGCTTATATTGTCTGCCAGCCTGACATTTAAGTTCCCCTTGGAACGGATGTTGTAAAACATAACGTCCTTGAAAAGATTCACTGTTGGCAGTTTGTTGAAATATCAAGTCTTCAGGGAATTTGTCGCGGGTATAGCGAACATGCAATCGAGAGATGAAGACGTTACTACTAAAAGAGGGACGACGAAAACTAGGTGGTACTGGCACATTACTTGTAGAATTATCATCTAGCCAAAATACACCTGCTTGCTTGAGTTCTTCTGGAGTCAGGGGTTCGGCGGAACAAGGATCGCAATTACCCATATCCCAAGCGTATTCTAAAAAACCAACTTTTCTGTCTTCTTTGGTGTAGACAGTTTGAAACATGGATTTGTAGAATTCACCAAATTCATCTTTGACAAATAAGGGAATGTTCGCGTCGGAGGGAATTTTTACCGTCCGATAGTTAGTGATTTCTGCTTGTCCTTGGGGCGAGAGAATGTAGACAATTAAATCTTGCTCTGTCGTAGCATTGATCATGCCTAAACGAATTGGCAGCATGAATTTAGGTGATTGGTAAGAAATTTGTAGCGGACGGAGAAACTGGTAGCCAGATTGCTCGAATTTATCTAAGTTGACTTTAGCAACAAAGAATTTCATTGAGGAGCGAATATAAGGCTGAAGTAACTGTTTCGCACCTCTGGGGATTTTGTAGCCATTGCGTTTAAGCCAAGTTTCTAATCCACCAGATTCTTTCGCACTGAGGATCGCAATGTCGTATTCGCCAACGTTGAAACGTGCTTCAACCGTCACACCTAAACTAGCATCGCCCCTTGCATTCCCCGCCTCACTTCTCGGTGCTACTGGCGCTGGTGCTGCTGATAATTCTCTATCGTCAACTGGGGCACAAGGATCTGGGTCAAAATATTCTACCAATCGCGGCGCACTAAAAGCATCTAGACGCTCGATAATCTTAGGTTCAGTGACGCGAACTTGCTCTTTTTGCAGTACCGTTGGCACAGGTACTACCATTGCAAAATCTTTGACTTCGCCTTGAAAATCATTTGCCATTGTCATGACAGTGCGATCGCCATCCCGCGCGATCGCCACCTGAGAAGATTTGTTATACAGTTTTGTATCAGCTTTGGCTACATAAAATCCACAAAATGCCCAAGCTGCGGGTGCAAAGCATAAAACAGCTACAATTGCTAACAATAATGGTGTTAAAAGCCGAAAAAATTTCATTATTTTATATCTCTACTTCTTTAGTGCTGAGTGCTGAGTGCTGAGTGCTGAGTGGTGAGTGCTGAGTTAGGAGTTAGGAGTTTGGAATGCTGAGTAAGAAGTTCCCCCTACTCCCCCTGCCTCTCCTGCCTCTCCTGCTTCTTCATCTTTCTCTTGCCAAGTAAACCTTGGGGCTAACCAGAAACCATCTAGGAGGATGCTCAACGGTGCAAGGGCAAATAGCGCCCAGAAAACTGCTGTGGAAACAAAGAAATAATTTCGCAGGATAAAAGTTAATCCAGCGATGCAAACTGCCCAAACTACACGCCCAATTCGGGAATTAGGAATCGATCGCGGATCGGTAATCATAAATAGGGCGAATAGCAGCAAAGATCCACTCATCAATCGATGCCAATAAACATCCCAAGTCCAACCCAGCCAGAAATTACGAATGGCTTCCAGCAAAGAGTAGGAACCTAAAAAAGCTGCTGTGGTGTCCCAGCGACCGATGCGCTGCAAAATCATGCCGCCAGTACCGAAAAATAATAGCCCATACCACCACTCTTCACCCCATTGTCCTGGTGAAACCCAAGCATCGGGGGTGAGAATCAAGGCAGATATGATGCCAAAGTTGGCAGGATTGAAGAAATGCTTATCGCCGACTCGGAAGATAAATTTGCTGGCGATCGCAATTGCTGCGGCTATTGCCATTGTTGTCCAGTGGTCAGCCCGCAACAGTAAACTCAGTCCCAGTGAGGTAATTAAAGCACTGCGAAAATTTGGGCTTTGTCCTACCCTGCGGGAAGCCGCTAGGGCGTCTATGTCATTTGCTAATGACCAATGACCAATGACTAATGACAATATCCATTGAGTTGCTAGACTTGTGGCGATCGCTACCCCAATCAATTCTGGTCGCAGCGTCCAATCTCGTGTACTGATTCCCAAGACTAGGAACAAGCCGAGAAATAGTATTTGATAATCTCGTATATCTTTGAGCAACATTACCCTTTTATTCAGGGATTCCCCGTAGATTTCTCATCAATTTAGACGAGTACTAGGTAAAATAGCATTGCTGTTACAGATTTTGTTACAAAATAAAGCATTGACAGACCAAAGCGATCGCTCTGCTGTTTGAACTTAAAGATAATCAAAAAAGGTAGGGATGCGATCGTATCCCTACCTTTTTCAAGTTAATTGACCGAAGTATGAAGATATGGAATAAAAGGAAAAGATTTATACCAACACAACATCCAGATTAACTGAGAAGAAAGAAGGTTTGTTCTCAATGGTGGCGAATTGATACCCTGCGAAGAATAAGTTACCATTAGTGCTGTTGTAGCTGAACTGGTTGTTAGAGCTAGCACCAAATGCAGACTTGGAAATCTGGATTTTGTCACCCTCTCTCCACTCGAAGTCTTTGATGATATCGATACCTTCAAATTTGCTATTGAAGACAAACTTATCTGCGCCAGCACCACCTGTGAGTACGTCAGCACCATAACCACCAACGATGAAGTCATTACCTGCTCCACCGTTAAGAACATTATTGGCGCTACTACCAACAATCGTATCGTTGCCAGATGTACCAATTAAATTCTCAATGCTGACTAAGGTATCGGTGAGAGGAGAATTTCCCGGAAACTTAACTACACCAGTGGAAAGGTTGGCATCAATGGGGCCAGAGAAGAAAGCATAAGATGTGGTATCAGTTCCAGTACCACCATCAATGGTGTCAAAGCCAAAGCCACCAACGATGAAGTCATTACCCGCTCCACCGCTGAGAAGATTATTGGCATCATTACCAACAATCGTATCGTTGCCAGCTGTACCAATTAAATTCTCAATGCTGACTAAGGTATCGGTGAGAGTAGAATTTCCCGGAAACCTAACTACACCAGTGGAAAGGTTGGCATCAATGGGCCCGGAAAAGAAGGCATAAGATGTGGTATCAGTTCCAGCACCACCATTAATGGTGTCAAAGCCAAAGCCACCATCGATGAAGTCATTACCCGCTCCACCACTGAGAACATTATTGGCATCATTACCAACAATCGTATCGTTGCCAGCTGTACCAATTAAATTCTCAATGCTGACTAAGGTATCTGTGAGAGTAGAATTTCCCGGAAACCTAACTACACCAGTGGAAAGGTTGGCATCAATGGGGCCAGAGAAGAAAGCGTAAGATGTGGTATCAGTTCCAGCACCACCATTAATGGTGTCAAAGCCAAAGCCACCATCGATGAAGTCATTACCCGCTCCACCACTGAGAACATTATTGGCATCATTACCAACAATCGTATCGTTGCCAGCTGTACCAAT
>NZ_JAVRBQ020000119.1:0-5971 GCF_034531215.2 Nostoc sp. ChiSLP03a | reverse complement strand
CCTTCTGCGGCATATTTAACAGCTTTTTCCAATTCTTCTCGGCTCTGTTTAATCTCAACTTGCAATTTGAGACCCATTACACTTTTACCAAATACACCCTTGTGAATAATTTAGCGCAGCTTCATACAGAAATGGTATTAGTTATTAAGATTGCATCCGAGAATTCGATAGCTGACACCTGAACGTGCTAAAACATCCTTAGCAGCGTGTCAAATCAGAATTGCTACATCACTAAAAGCTCGTAATTGCACTTTATAACTGATGTAAAGATTTTCTCTGGAATATCTTTACAATCCCAAATCCAATATCCCAAATTGTTATGACAGTTGCTCAAAGTCCTTGTGTTTTGGTGATTGAAACCGATGAGAGCCTTGCAAATCAGCTTTCTTGCGATTTGCAAGAAGCCGGTTATGAATCAATTTTGGCTCATGATGCAACGAGTGGTTTACAACACTGTCGCGATCGCCAACCTGCTTTAATTGTTTTAGACCGGATGCTAGCAGGAGAATCAGGACTCTCATTGTGCAAAAATATGAGAAGCACTGGTATGCGATCGCCTGTATTGATTTTAATGGCAAGGGATACAGTTGACGATCGTGTAGCTTGTCTAGAAGCTGGAGCGGATGATTACATCCTCAAACCTTACCGCTCAGAAGACTTTTTGAAGTTGATTCGCCTCTACTTAAAACCCGATGTAGATACCACAGAGCAATTACGCTTTGGGGATTTAATTTTAGACATAGCAACTCGCCGTGCCATACACAACGGGCGACCAATTGACTTGACAATGAAGGAATTTGAACTATTAAAATTCTTAATGGAACATCCCCGTGAAGTGTTAACCCGCGAACAAATTCTAGAAAATGTTTGGGGTTACGACTTTCTGGGTGAGTCAAATGTAATTGAAGTGTACATCCGTTACTTGCGGTTAAAAATCGAAGATGAAGGTCAAAAGCGCCTGATTCAAACAGTGCGAGGCGTAGGGTACGTTTTAAGAGAATCCTAGTATACTATAGCGGGAGTTTGCTTATCTCCTTGCCTCATTCTCAGTTTCGGATTGGGAATGTAAATTTGGATGCTAATGCCTTCCACCCAAAGGGTTTTTCTGCCTACAACACTGTAAAATTGAAGTCTAAATTACAAAATCGAAAAGCTATATGACTCGTCGGCTAAGTCTGCTCTCAATAGTGCTGAGTATTTTTCTGATGGGTTGTTCTGTGCCAACAACTGCTAAATCTCCTAGCCCCACCTCTGGTTCTAAAACTCCAGCACCAGAAAATTTAGGTCAAAAACTACCAATTTCTGCTAAAGCCATTGTGCCGAATGGTACAACGATTCAATTAGAGGTAGCGCAGACGCCAAAACAGCAAGCGATGGGATTGATGTATCGACCAGCTTTACCAGATGACCGGGGAATGCTGTTTGGATTCCCTTCAGCACAACCAGTCAGTTTCTGGATGAAGAATGTACCAGTACCCCTAGACATGGTATTTCTACATAAAGGTGTAGTTAAATATATTCAGGCTGCTGCACCCCCTTGTGCAAGTGAGCCTTGTCCTACCTATGGTCCCAATACACCAATTGATAAGGTGATTGAACTTCGTTCTGGAAGAGCTGCCGAATTGAAGTTGAAAGTGGGCGATATTCTCAAAATAGAGTTTTGAAACCCTGGTGCTTTGCGGGGATAAAAACTTGGGTAATTACTCGGTTGAGAGCCTATACGGTTGAAATATATGTTTTTTTTGTAAAAAATGTCACTGTATGTGGTCAAACAGCACTTGTAACGCTACTATTTAAAAACTGTGGTAATAATGTAAAATTCTACTGTCTCAAACCTGAAAACTGCGATTTCAGGTTTAGTCTCAAAAATATTCCCTTGGGCGTAAGTGTAAATAGTCGCCAATAAGAGAGTATAGGCTATGGAATCTTTATTACTACCTGTGTAATTAAATAAAACACAAAGGTAAATAAGATGAAGTCAATTTAATTAAGTAAAAATACTGCTTAATAAGCTAGCAATAGATTTGTATGAGAATTTTTATTTCTCAGACCATCTATAAGAAGCCTCTGTTGAAGGCGGATTAACAAAAACTGTGCTGGGGTGTATGGCCGAAAAAGGCACAGTCACAGATGAAATACTGGTTACTGTCTACTGAGTAATGGTGAACTGATATATGACAATACATTCTGCACAAGGAGGTGAGATACAAATGTCACCATCAAAATATTCTCGACTGATTCATTTTTTGCAAGAAGATTTGGCAATTTCCACAGCATCATTAGCGGTGGCACTTCGGCATCGGGAGCAAGACCCAGGCCCTTTGGCAATGATTCTTTGGCAATATGGTTTGATTACTCTAGAGCAATTAGAAAAAATTTATGATTGGCTGGAGACGGCCTAGGTTATACCAATATTGGCTTGTAGTTTTTAGACTTTGGCTTAAAAGTTTCTACCAAATGCATATTAGCATAATCTCAAACAATACTATTTATACCAATTTTGGATGATACTAAGTTGCCAAAGTTAGTTTTGTTTGGTGTCAAAGATACAGTACGACTTTCTTCAAAGTAAATAATACTATCTAGGGCAACTTGGTGTCATTTAGGAGGATTGAGGTATGTCACATCAACTCTACTTGATGCAAAGATTGATATATATCTTTCTTGACTGACAGTTTCTACCTATATAAATCAAAGAGCGAGTTATAATTTAACTCGCTCTTTTGATTTATTACTCAGGACTAACTAAACACTTTAACTGCTGCTGCTATACCAGAACCAGGAGTGAAATCTTCGTAGCCAAGTTCTGTGAGGGTAACTTCTAAGGATGCTATACAGCTAAGGATATCGCGATCGCTAACAAAACCCAAGTGACCAATACGGAAAATTTTATTGCTCAAATGATCTTGACCACCAGCGAGGGCAATATCAAAGCGTTTTTTCATCAATGACCGAATTTTATCCGGTTCAATTCCTTGTGGTGCTACAGCCGTAATCGCCGGACTAGCAGAATTATCTGCTGCAAGCAAGGGTAAATTTAACCCTTTTATGGCGGCGCGAGTCGCATTTTTCAGCCGTTCATGTCGAGCAAAGATTGATTCTAAGCCTTCCTCTTTCATAATTCGCAACGTGGTGTGTAACGCTACGATCAAGTTCACAGGCGGAGTAAATGGAGTTGTATTTTTGGCTGTGGCTTTGCGATATTTGCCTAAGTCCAAATAATATTTCGGTAGCTTCGCAGTTTTGTAAGCTTCCCAAGCCTTGGGACTGACAGAGACAAAACCCAATCCCGGCGGAATCATATAACCTTTTTGGGAACCGGAAGCGACGATATCCAAACCCCAAGCATCGACAGGTAGATTGAATGCACCCAAGCTAGTGACGGCATCAACGATAATTAAAGCTTCACCGTGTTCTTTAACGTGGCGGTTGATTGTTTCTAGGTCATTCAACACACCCGTCGAGGTTTCGCTGTGGGTAATGATTACAGCTTTGATTTGCTTTTGGGTATCTGCTTGGAGTTTTTCGGCAAATACTGCGGGGTCTAAGGGTTTTCCCCATTCCACCTTAACTTCTTCTACATTCAAACCGTAGGCTTGACCAACTTCTACCCAGCGTTCGCCAAATTTACCATTAGAGCCAACTAAAATGCGATCGCCTGGAGAAAGAAAATTAATTATTCCCGCTTCTACAGCACCCGTACCACTGACATTCAGCATCAACACATCACTTTGAGTTTGGTGCAGCCACTTCAGGTTTTCTGTCACCTCTGCCAATATATTGCTAAATTCACTAGTACGGTGCCCAATCGGATGCTTGGCTAATGCCAGTAAGGCAGCTTCTGGCACCGGTGTAGGGCCTGGAATCATCAGCATCAGCTTATCGTTCATGTTTCTATCCTAAAAGTCAAATAAAAGTCAAAATTGTGGGAAGTCGGTTAAGTCTGATAGCAAATCCTAGATATTCATCTACAAATTCCACTCAGATTGTCACCAGCATTGTTGTATATTTTCCAAATTTATAGGAAAAGTATTGTGGGAGTTAACGATCGGTCAGCTTGACCTTTGCAATTTATACCAGACTCCAACTCAGATAAAACCTCTGTTCCAGGCAATCTTACCACACACCTAGACGCCAGGTTAAGGTGTCTGCTCGTAGGCGAACGGCTATTTTAGCCAAGGATGAAACATCTATCTAGATGAGTCATAGGTACGATAAATTCTTAAAATCTACCCATAATCCACCTCAGTTATTTTTATAGAAAAACACGAAATCGTTTTGAACATCGCGGTAATTGTCGCTGAAAAAGTTGTGTTTTTTCCAGGAAAGAAGTAACTCCCTACACTATACAGAAGACTTGGATGTTACCGTTTGCTAAGAGATAAAAGATACCCAACCCAAACTTTTCAATCTATTTGGGTCAAAGATTTGTTCTTGGGTTGCCATTCTCTAAACAATACCTTCGTTTATGATTTATTTGAGTCAAAATCGCTTTGATACCAATATCCAAGCCTTTTCTAGGTTATTTGATAGCGACTAATTTGACGCAGAAGTTGGATATCTATGCTACTAATTGCTGCACTTTTTGATACTGTACTTAGTAGTAAGCAATGTCGGCGACGGGTAGTAATAAACTATAAGTTTTTATACTATACTTACAAAATTGCTACAATCGTGCTTAGTCTCCTTAATTACTATTCACGGTGAGTCGTTTATAACTAGTGTTCAGTTCATAAAGTGTCACTCACTAGATCCCCGGTATTCTTACAAAAGAGATATTCTTAGTTAGTGCAAGGAGTGATACCATTTCACCACATGTTTGTCACAAGTTATCCCCGTAATACTCCCTACTGAGGGAGTGTTGCAGATTTCAAATGTTGCATCAAACGAGTGAGTTGGTATAAGCTTTTACGGAAAAGCGCTTGAGTAAGCAAAATTCTCAAGCGCTTTTTTGTGTATAAATAAAACAGTCTAACTCTCTGGGCAATAATTAAAAATGTTTTTAAATACACATATACCAGAGAAGGAACCTACTGTTATAAAAATTGTTGCAACATATACCTGATGACTCTAGCATTTGTGCGTATCATCAAAACCTTGTTAAGTTACTGGACGTATCACACGAATTAGTTTTCCTTGCAAAGGTTCTTCTTTTGCCACAGCCTCATCTATCCGTGCTGCAAATTGTTGCCAATTACGATTATTCGTGCAAACAAAAATACCGAAGTGGTTAGAATCACGACGATGCAAACGGATAAAATCAACTCTGTTGATAGTTAATATTGAGCGTTCTTGACTTATGGCAAATGCTAGCACTTCCTCATCAGGTATACCTTGGTCTGCATTTTCTGCTTCTTGAACTGTCGAAACATCATGCTCCAAATCGCGTAATAATTCCACAACTGGAAAGGGAAACTGCTCATCTGCGTAAAACCGCGCCATTGATTAGGCTACCTCATTACGCTCAATTGCCAATTCGATTTCATCGGGATGAGCTTGTGCATATACCCAAGCATTAGCTAAATCTGTAGCTGTAATAGTTGGATAACTCGTCAAAAGGTCAGCATCACTATATCCAAGACCGCGAGCTTCCACAAGTACCCAAACAGGAATACGAGTTTTAGCAATGCGAGCCTCTCCACCACTAACTCTAGGAGTTTTTTCAATTCCTTGCCAATTGTTGCCGAGACTTTGAGCAAGTAACTGTATAGCCTGTAATTTTTCATCAGGACTGAGGGCAAGAAGTTGTTGTTCTAACTCTTTGAGTGTCACGGATGTAAATCCTCTGATGTTTTGTCAGGCTAAATTTACAATTTTATCAATTGCTAAGTAACCCAAGTTGCTAGTTATGCTTGCAGGTGTTCAGGTGGCATTGCATAAGCAATAAAATCCCCTCCAGAGGAAAAATTAGGAGGGGTAATGTTAAACGAAATAATTACAATTTATGCTATCACTGATGACCTATTGAAGG